>DAOUDQ010000346.1:0-1615 GCA_034431045.1 Dehalococcoidia bacterium
GCAGGGCGTTGAGGATGGTCCGCGTGAGGTAGTAGAGCACGAACCCCGCCGGGAGGGGATAGTCAGCCCGTAAGATAAGGCCCAGGATGCCCCCCACCCCGGCCCCGCCGACGGTAAAGGGGATGGTGAGGGGTGCCGCCTCACCCGCCCCGTAGAAGCCATAGAGGCCCTGATAGGCCAGGAAGAAGAGTAGACCGCCGGCCAGCGCGCCCAGTACCAGGCCCAGCCCGCGCTGGATGAGCGGGCTCTTGAGACGCTCAAGAAGCGCATCCAGCAGGGTGCCGGCCAGGGAGCCCAGGATCAGAATGCCCGCTAGCCCCCCAAAAACGGGGAGCAGCAGAGCCAACAGGTCTGCCAGGGTGCCCAGGATGTTACCCAGGATGCCGCCCAGCACCCCGCTGAGGGCCACGCTGATCTGCACCCCAACGCCAGAGACAAGGCCGCCCACGAACAATAAGAAGACGAGCACCAGAATCATGCGCAGGTAGCGCGCCGGGCCCGCCAGCCACCCCTTGCGGATAGGCTCCCAGCGCGGCATGCGCTCCGTGGTGGTGAAGTACAGGCCGCCAGCCAAGACCACCAGAATCGGCATGCCAAGCCACCCCTTGTTACCAAGGCTGAGAGCCACACTGCTCACCGGCTGGAAGGCCTGCCGGCCCAGAACCCACCCCAGCGGCAGGGGCAACAAAGCGGCCAGAAACCCGCCTAGAGGCATCCGAATGGGGCGCATGATGTTGTAGGCGGCGATGAAACTGATCGAGACCGCGATGGGAAGCGCCAGGGTGGTGGCCATGAGGGCCAGGAAAACGGTCTCCACCATCCTCTCGAAGGTGACCTTGAGAGCCTCGCTGGGGCGAGGCAGGCCTACAGGCCAGAGGACCTCGGTCTCAACGGTCTGTGCCTCGTCGCTCTCCTGCACCGTGGGGACCTTCAACTTGCTGCTTTTGAAATGCCCCTCGGAGTCGGTCCTGATGGAACCCAGGGGCCGGGTGACGCCGCCCGGCGGCGTCCAGCGGACGTAGCCCCCGCTGTTGGCCCGGAAGTTGAACCCCTCGATGACTATCACATCCCTGGCCACGCCACAATATGGCGACAAGGTGATGTAGGGCTGGCCTTCCACGACTTGGGGCTGGGCAGGCATGGTGTCGAGACAGGGCACCAAAAAGTAAGCGTAAGCGGTCTGGCTCTCGCTGTCGCGCTCGATCAAATCGGGCTTCAACAGGCCGTGCAGAGCGCGACTGACCTGCTCCTGCCGCCGAGCCTCCCGGGGTTCTTCCAGATTGATGTCGGTCACCTGCCAGCCGTAGGCGTAGATGAGAACAACTAGGAGGATGAGAGCGATATAAGCAATGGTCCGTGCCAGGAGCCTGGGGTTTTTCTCCATCACTCGGCTCCAACTGTGGCCAGGCAGCGAACGGGGGTCATCTGATCTCCACCTGCTCGGCTTCCTCGCCGTAGATCTCACGGAAACGGTCGTCGTCGATATCCTCAGGCAGTCCGTCGAAGACGCTCATACCATCTTTGAGGGCGATGATCCGGTCGGCATAGGCCCGGGCCAGGCTCAGGAAGTGAATGCTACAGACCATGGTCACGCCCTCTTCCTCGTTCAGTTCCT
>DAOUDQ010000347.1:0-4751 GCA_034431045.1 Dehalococcoidia bacterium
AACAACCGTCTAAGCAGGTGATGACCAGAGCCTTCCGAGAGGTCGCGGCTGTTTCCGAGAGAGAAAAACTAACGATGCGCGAGGCAGCCACGGTCTTGGGGATCCGACGCGTGGTGGAGGCCACCGAACTTCGTGCCATGCGTCCCTAAGTGGCTAAGGCGACTGGCCCGCCGACCTAGCGTAGAGCAACCGCCGCAGCCACTAGGCCCGCCACAATGACGAGCACAACAATAACGATCCGTCTTAGCTCGCCGAAGACGTAGCTGTAGTCCTTCACAATGTGGCGAGCCGCTGGCTTGGTGGAAGTGGTGGCGACAGAAGGGCCGCCTACAGCGACATCGGCACGGCGAGGGGCCTCAGGGGTCTCCCTGGGCGTGACAATAGGCGACGGGCCCGCTTGCCTTGGCGTTGACCGCCTGCGCTCCTTGCGGCGTTGCCTGGGCCCGAACCGCCTGCCCCCTGGGCGAGGTCGTTTGGACAAGTTTCCTCTCCTGAGACTAGTCTCGCTGTCCCTGCCAGCAGCATTATACGACAGGTGTAAGTTCAGGCCAACGCCGGGCTGGGCGGAAGACGATTGACAAGAAAAGCCTTCCCCATCTAAAATAGAGCCTGAGTCGAGCTGGGGCTATCGATAGCGTGGGCGGCCCCGTGGTGTAGTGGACTAACATACCAGCTTGTCACGCTGGAGATCGGGGGTTCGAATCCCCTCGGGGTCGCCAATAGTTAGCTGATGATCGCTGGCCAAACAAGCCAGCGGTTTCGTTATTCCGGTTCCCTCGAAGACGTAACGAAACCCAGCTCTGGGAACTAGCTCCAGGACCTGCCCCGTCTTGAAGTCCACATAGAGACTTTCCATCATTCGGCCCAGCAACTCGGCTCTCTCTTCAGGGATGGCGGCATCCCAAACGTCTCCGAATCGCTCGAAGTCAGCGATGGAGAGCTCGGCGAGAGTGACATCGGTCGGAGCTACAGTCATCAGTTGGTTCTCAATGATCCGAATCTCGCGTTCGAACTCCACTCTGTCGATCACGCCGTCCTTGTATAGCTCAATGACGCGACGGCGGCGCCCCTCGACCGAACGTCGGTGAAGTCTCAGGTCCAGCACGTTATTATCTGCACTTGCCAACTCCAGCGCACGCTCTTTCCACTCCTGTGGGAGCTGCACAGGCTTGACAAGCTGGTCGATTTGGCGGTCAATCAGTGCCGTTGGCCAGTACCGGCCCGCGGCCTCACACGAGATACCGCGAGAAGCACTGGATTCCTGATAGTAGCCAGCACCTTTAATGTTGTGGCACCACGCCTTCTCCCCACATGAGTAGCAACGAACCAGACTCTTGCCCAAGTAGGGTCGGAGCTTGGGTGAGTTCGAACGAGGGGCCTTGTAGTGCGACCGAAGGATAGACTGAACGCGATTGAACTCTTCTTCCGAAACGGCAGCGCGGTGGAGACCTCGCCGTAAATCGGGCTTGGGAGACGGGGTACCTCTCCTAGTGCGACGTTGTCGGACGATGAAGCCCGCGTAGAAGGGATTCGTCAAGATGCCACGAACGCTATCGCCCGTGAATTTCCTAGGCTTTGCAGCTTCGCCTCGCTGTTCGTCTAGTGCTGCTCTCTTACGGTTGCGGGTGGTGAGCCCCCGGCGATTTAGCCAATTAGCGAGGCTTTGGCAAGTCTCTGTTCCTGTCAAAGCCCGCTGGAACAGCTCTACGACCGCCGGGAACTCTCGCTCGTCAGGAAGCGGCGGCCGTGGGTCAGATCTAGTTGACCCTGGGTTCGCCTGGTAGCCGAAGGGCACGGAGCCCCTGTGGACGCCTTTCTCAAACTTGAGGTCAGCCACCCGTCTGACGTGCTGAGCCGTTGACGCGGACGAGTATTCAGCGAAGTTGGCCAGGAGACCAAGGACGAGGCGGCTGGACGGTTCAGAGAAGTCCCATACTGATTCCGTGACGGAGGCAAACCCGATTTGCAGGTCGGCGAGCAATCGAAACGTTTGCGAAGACACGACGGTGCTTCGTGCCCACCGGTCGAGGCTAAACACCACCACCACGTCCGGTTTGAGATCCGCCAATCGATTCAATAGAGCTGCAAATTGTGGTCTCTTCGAGACATCGTCGTTGTAGGCCGACTCGCCCTCGTCCCGAAAAATCGCCATGATTTCGAAGCGTTTAGTCTCGCACCACTCCCGGATCTTGCTCTCTTGGGATGACAGCGACAGTCCCTCGGTCTGTTCGTCGCTACTTACACGCACATACCCAACAGCCGTCTTCGTTTGCTCAGGCTGATTCACTTTCGACCTCCTCTTCTGTGTCCTCTGCCCTGGTGCGTCCCGCCAGCCCCCTGATCCTCAACACAATCCTGGCGTAGATGCGGCAGAACGCCTCGATGTCTGGATCCTCCAGCGCACGAGAATATGGCTTGCGCCATCTTAGCGCAGCCGCGAGCGGTTGAGGGCGGTGCCCAGCCTTACTCCGCTCTCTTGATAAGGGTGGTATACTATTATATGAGCTCAAGGTGACCCCTTGGGTGTTGGGGGCGGAGCGGGATTCCTGCCGGGAGATCGCTCCGTCCTCTTTATAGTGAGAGGAGCGGCGATCCGCCGCCCCCTTCTATTCCGCCTACAACGGTGGCCGTCCTTGTTCTTCTTGAGGCTCAATTTGTTCGCGAGCCCACTGTAGCAACATCTGGATTGCCTCCGTGCGATACTTATCGCGCTTTGCAGCGAACACATCCAGCCAGATGACGAGGTCGCGGTCGAGCTTTACAACGACGGCTCGCGTTTCACCCTCGGTCCCGCCGGAGTCGCCTGCTCGCTGTTCCACCATTATTTGCCTATCCTCCTTTTCCCTATTCTCCTTCTACCACATGTATAGCAGATGCCCGCCCTATTGTCAATAGCCTAGCCAGCTCTGCAAGCGCTGATATTCGGGATATGCGAACTCTCCGAGCTCGCCTTTGGCGAAAAGCAGCTCCAGAGGGTCTTCCACGCGGTCATCTACCGGCGAGGGTGTGGGAGGCACGCTCCCCGACCCGGTGATCTTGTAACCGCCTTGCTCGAAGTAGTTGATGACACCAGCGGTGAGGTTCCCGCTGCCGCTTTTCTTCAAAGCTTTGCTGCAGTTGGAGTTGACCATGATGCCGCCGCCCATAACGGCGAGGTTGGCGCTCCCACTTTGCTTGTATGCCGAGCATGCGGTCTCATTCAACCCCAGGATTCCGTAGCCGCCACTCTCCGAACCCGAGGACTCCCCCACCGCCCCGTTCAGCAAGCGAGGAGAGGCCGTTCACAGCCTGAGCGTGGATGCTGAGCGGCCTTCCTCTGTAACATCCAGCAGGGGCCGGCGTCTTTGATCAGGTGAGGACGTTGCCTTGCGTTCTCCCCTCCTTGAAAGAGGGCTGCCGGCGAAAGGGTAGCCCCTCTTTCTTCACAAGAGCAGACCACTCGCCATCTCCTTTCCGATCTTCCAGGGCGCTCTTGCTCCGAGCGAGTCGCTCGCGCTGACGTGAGGGAGCTGCCAGAGCCGGGGCAGAAATGGAAACGGCTGACACCGTAGCGGGCACGCCCTTCCGACCCTGAACCGAACCCTTGCACGACTTGTCTGGGATGTTGGAACGGGGGCTCGCCCCTTTGGGAGGCCGGAGCTGCTCTCTGAGGCTCGTGGCTGCCTTCATGCCGCCCATCAGGATGGCCCGAAGAGCCCTAACGGCGCTGTGCCGCCACCGCCGCCGATTCCCGCTCGTAACAAGTGCCTCTCGCAGGCATCTTACATCTAGAAGCACGGGCAAAGGTTGGCTCGCTAATGCCGCGCAGAGAGCCTGGCGACGGGCTTGTTGGGTATCCCCCAAAAGATCCCCGGGCGCCAAGAGGGACCGGCGCTGCATTTGCCGTAACGAACCGGCCTGATTGCCGTCTTGATAGTAGAACAATCGGCAAATGGTGCCACGCTAATGCCGCGCAGAAAGCCAGGTGAAAGGCTGGGACAGGACGCGAACGAAACGACCGGCAGGGGGGCTGCTGCTGCTAATGTTGCTCTGCCTGAGGATGCTCAGCGAGCGCGTGAGCAAGCCGCCGCCAAGTCCGGGCAAGCCCAGGATGCCCGTCTAGAACAGTGGCTGCGCCTCCGACTGGAGGCAGAGGGGGAGCTTGCCCGGGCACGGAGGAAACTTGTTCGCCAAGTTTGGCTAGGGCGGCTGATCGCTGCTTCTGCCGTGATTGGAGGCCTGGCGGTGCTGCTGGCCGACGCAGCATTCCGCGGTCATCTCAACGGCCACATCGTCCTCTTGGACATCCCCTTGTTTGCCGTGCTCCTGTTTGTGACCCTGGCGGTCTCAGCGTACAGCTGAATGGTGCACGCCAGGGTGGAAGCGCGATACGGTGCGACGTTGGCCGAGGCGCTTGACGACCTAGCGCTTTCACGTGAAACGGTGGAACTGGAAATGACTCGATCGGCCATGCTAGAGCGCTTGACCAGACGCCTGGCGAGCGCGCCGGACGAAGAACAGATTCTACGGGAGGGCCTAGACGCTGTCTTCGCCCTCACGGGAGCACAGCTCGCTGCCGTCACCTGCGCCTCGTCGGACGGTTCAGAGTGGACGACCCTCGCGGCCTCGGCGTGCGCCACGGAGGAGGCACGCTGGCAAAAGCTCCAGGAAAAGATGGCGGCGGCTGCTGAGTCTCTGGGGTTGCACCCTGATTGGGAAAAGGAGACCTCTTTCCGCATTGTGGATGTCGCTCGGGACGGCCGAGGAAGAAT
>DAOUDQ010000348.1:0-12360 GCA_034431045.1 Dehalococcoidia bacterium
ATTTCGATAGTGCCTCGACCGCTGATGATGAGCGCCTCGCCTTCGCGGGCCAAGAGCTGACGCCGGTCCATCTGCCGCTGCTCAGCCTGAAAGCGGCTGATGATGCGATGCTCAAAGACGGGCGACATATAGGGCGCCGAGGGGTCGCTGAACTCCATACGCAGGGTCCGGGGCCACTCCAGGTCCTGAGGATAGATGGCGTCCGGCCCGCAGACCTGGGCGCGATAGCAGACGCCGCACTCGACGCACTCGTCTTCGATGATGGTGGCTCGCCCCGTCTTCTCATCCTCGATGATGGCGTCCATGGGGCAGTACGGCAGGCACTCCAGGCAGCTGGTGCAGAGGTCTTCCTTGATGATCATAGGGCGGCCCCCTCCCCGGAGAAATTAGCTACCTAGTTGCGAGGATGCCCTGCGCCGCCGCGGGATCGCTGCGGTGAAGCAAGCCGACCTTCCTCGATAGCCTCGACCAACTGACCCATCAGCTCCTCGGCACGCACATGATTGAAGATGTCGCAAATGCACATCTTCCCCATCTCCTGGCAGGCAGCGGCGACTGAGGCATGCTCGCGCCGGATCCTCTCGGCGAGGTGCCAGACCAGGCTGGGAGCTACCAAGCCATGCCCACACATCGTCGTGATCTCCAGCATCTCGCGGGGTGGAAGCTTTTCCGTCCTGCCCCAGAAGCCCAGCGAGTTGTTCACGGTGTGCGCCCTGGTGCCGGCCCTCCGGCAGCATTCGGCCACCTCGTCAAAGAGCCCGCTCACGACCACCGAGAGGCCCAGTTCGGCCTCGGCAAGCTCCTTGAGGGCGGCTTCCATCTTGTCCCTGTCGTCGAACACCCAGATGTACCATCCTCGCGGTCGGTCGGGGTTGATGGGATCATGACGGCGGCAGATCTCGTTGTACTTCTCCACCTTCTCCGTGATCGCGGGTGGCCCTCGATAGGGGAGCGACAGCACCACCCAGTCGTTCTTGAGGTTCTCCCGTGTCCCCTGCCTATGGTTGGAGTGTGTCACTGTCTGTCCCTCCCAGCCTTTCGCGGACGTCGCACCGCCGATTGCTCTAGGCGATCGCAGCACATATCGTAAATCCCCGACCGAATCGGCACAAGCTGGCTGTATGGGCCTCAGCGATCTCCTCGCCCCTGGATAGGCGCTCTTCGGCGGTTCGGGCGTGAGCCGGATCACCCCATTTCAGGTGGCGCACGTGGAAACCCTGACTTCTACGGAAGCCCAGAAGTGCACCGGGGCCAGCATCTAGGCCCTCGGTCTCAGCCTGGGTTCCGGCCCAAAGAGGTGGGGAGAGCCGGCCTGGGCGATCTTCACCAGCGTGGCGTCTGAAGAAAGAGAGAGCCTTCGGGGGTGCGGCCACAAAAGCTCTCTCGGCGCTCGGGGCTGCAATTCCCCGAGCTACAGACTACGCTAAGGCAACGCCAACGCATTTGTCAAGCGTTTACGGTCAAGTAGGGCAAGAAGTTTGCGTCAAAGCTTCATCGTGGGCTCCATGGGCGCTCTCCGAGCAGCCCTAGCAGCCCCGCTTGACCAATCTAATCGGGGATGGCCCAATTGTCTTGCTGGAAGAGCCAGGTGGTGAGATAGCGCTCGCCGGTATCGGGGAGAACCGTTACAATCAGGGCTCCCTTGTTCTCCGGCCTCCTGGCCACCTCCAGGGCTGCCCAAGCCGCCGCCCCGGAGGATATGCCCGCCAGTATCCCTTCTTGCCTGGCCAACCGCCTGGCCGTCTTTCCGGCATCATCATTGCTGACCTTGATGATCTCATCGACCAGATCTAGGCTTAACACTTCCGGCACGAAGCCAGCCCCGATCCCCTGGATCCTGTGGGGGCCTGCCTTGCCGCCGGAAAGGACTGGCGAGTCCGCCGGCTCAACAGCGATGGCCCTGAACTGCGGCTTCCTTTTCTTGATGACCTCGGCCACCCCGGTGATCGTTCCTCCCGTCCCCACCCCAGATACCAGGATGTCTACCTGACCATCGGTATCGCGCCATATCTCTTCGGCGGTGGTCTCACGGTGGATCATGGGGTTAGCGGGATTCCTGAACTGCTGTGGCATGAAGGCCCGGGGATGGCTGGCGACGATCTCCTCGGCTTTCCTTACAGCGCCTGGCATTCCCTCCGACCCAGGGGTGAGGACAAGCTCTGCCCCAAAAACCGCAAGAAGCTGCCTCCGCTCGACGGACATGGTGTCGGGCATAGTGAGGATGAGCCCGTAGCCCTTGGCGGCGCAGACGAAGGCCAGGGCTATGCCTGTGTTGCCGCTTGTCGGCTCGACGATCAGTGTATCCTTGGTGATATGGCCTTCCTTCTCGGCCGCCTCGATCATGGAGATGCCGATCCTGTCCTTAACGCTGCCGCAGGGATTGAAGGATTCCAGCTTTGCCACCACCGTGGCCTCCAGCCCCTCGGCCATCTTGTTCAATCGAACGAGCGGGGTATTACCTATGAGCTCCGTGATATCATTGGCGATCTTTCCCATAGCTGAGCCTCTCCCTTCTCGGTCAATGGGCCGGTAGCTGTTTGCTGACGCCTGACTTTCTCTCGTCGCCGCAGATCCCTGCCAACGTCCATTGTCTCGGCTCCGGACTCAACACGTGCAGACTGGCTCCTAGGGGGTTGCTCAGCCGCACCTGCTGGTCGGGAGGCTACCGTCGGTTGTGCTGTGTATGTCGTCAGCATCTTTCGGACTTTTTTCGCCCATTTTCTGGGGCCCCTCGCGTCATGCACTCTGCCGGCGACTGCCGAATGATTTCTCGCTCCAGCGCTGCGCCAGCATCTCCGGATCGAGGTTCCCACCAGAGAGGACTGCCACCGCTGCCCCGCCCCGAAATCGACGCGATAGCAGCGCCGCCACCGTCATGGCACCCGTCGGTTCCACTACCAGCTTGGTGCGGGTGAGGATGAAGTGCACTGCCCCGAGTATCTCCTCGTCGCCGACGGACACGATATCGTCGACGAGTTCGGAGATGACTGACCACGCCTTCTCCCCCACACTTACTCTGGCTCCGTCCGCCACTGTCTGCGCAGGAGGCAGGCTGATGCGCCTTCCAGCCTCCCGAGAAGCTTTGGCCGCTGCACAGGCGGCCGGCTCTACCCCGATGATGCGAACGTCTGGGCGTAGGGCGCGCAGGGCGACGGCGCTGCCTGAGATTAGGCCCCCTCCACCGATAGGGAAGAGCACCATCTCGATGTCTTCTGGCGCGTCTTCAGCGATCTCCAGCCCTAAGGTTCCCTGCCCTGTGATCACCGACCAGTCATCAAAAGGATGAATTAGATATCGGCCCTTCCTCACATACTCGTCGGCGCGCTCGGCCCGATTGGCCGCCGTGACGCCGGCCTGTACCACGGTGGCACCGTAGGCAGTTGTAGCGGCGACCTTCAGGCGGTTGGCATCCTCAGGCATCACAATCACCGCATCCACTCCAAAGTGCCTCGCGGCCAGGGCCACGGCTTGAGCATGGTTCCCGCTGGAATGCGCAACGATGCCAGCTCTGCGGGCCTCTGCACCAAGTGCCTGGAGCGCTGTCGCGGCGCCGCGGATCTTGAAAGACCCGCCCTTCTGTAGGCACTCCGCTTTCAGGAACACGCGTCGGCCCGCCGCCTCATCCAGCAATCGCGAAGTAACGATTGGGGTTCGGTGGATGAGGGGTCGCAGCCTCTGGGCCGCCGCTCGAATCCGGGGCAGATCAGGCCGGTCCACGGCCACCAGTCTACCACCCCGGGAGCCGATTCGGGTTCGTCGATCCACCATTTGGTAGGCACATAGGCGCCGCCGTTCTCGCCTCGGCAGAGCGCGGACGGAGCAGGGGCTAGGATGCTCCTGTCTGCCTGGCCTTCTCTTCCTCCGCCTTGCGCACCAACCACTCCTTAGCTACAGCGGCGGCCGCCTGCTGAGGGCTGACGCCCCTCCTCTGGGCCTCGTTGAGGGCTCGCTCGGTGTTGGCGGCGATGCGCTCGCCAGCGGTGGAGAAGGCCTCCTCTTCTCCCCCGCCGAAGGCGCTAACGACAGCCAGAAGGACACCCCCCGCATTAGCTACAAAGTCCGGCACCACCGTCACGCCCCGCTCGTAGAGGATGGCGTCGGCCTCCGCGGTCAGGGGAGCGTTGGCCGCTGGCACAATCAGGGAGGCCTGAACGGTCCTGGCCACCTCGGCCGTGACGCAGTGAGGACGCGCTCCGGGGATCAGGATGTCGGCGGGCAAGGAGTAGAGGGCCTCCTTGGGCAGGAACTGACCACGAGGATAGCGCACCACCGATTCATCCCCCGCCTCTTCTCGCAGGGCGAGCAGGCGCTCCACGTCCAGCCCTTCTGGGTTGTAGCGCGTCCCAGCCAGGGTGGAGACACCCACCACCCGAGCCCCCTCCTGGCGGACCTGGCGCAGACAGCCAGCGCCCACCTTGCCCAGGCCCTCCAGGGCTATCGAAGCGCCCTCCAGGGAGCGCCCCAGCATCTCGGCTGCGCGACGGGCAGACTTGATGACACCATAGCCGGTGACCAGTTCCTCCATGGTCAGGCCATGCAGGCGTTTGGCCGCCAGGCTGTCTGCCTCGCCTGGCAGGCCGGCCACAGCCCCAATGACCTCGATGTCCTCGTAGGAGGTGCCCATATCCACCCCGCACATGTAGGCCCTGGTCTGAAGCAGAGGTGCCGCGGCCTCCCCGAAGGCCCGCAGCACCGCCTGTCGATCCTGCCTCTGAGCATCGAACCAGATGCCCGCCTTGGCGCCGGAGATGTTCAGATCGAGCCAGGCGAACTTGTAGGTCATCGCCCGCGCCAGCAGGGCGATCTCGCCAAGCGATACGTCCGGCAGCATGCGCACCCCGCCGCCGGAGTAGCGGAACTGGGTAGTATCGATGACCACCACCGCTCGCATGCCGGACTCGGGCTCGTAGAACTGGTAGACTCGCTGAGGGCCGATGTCATCGAAGGTCAGACCATTGCTCAAGTTCCTTCATCCCTTCCTGATCAGATCAGGGTGAGGCTCCACGCCCAGCCACCGGAAGTTACTGGCTCCGCGCTCGAGCCCTCAGGAGCGCGAAGGCCAGACCCGTCATGACCGCCATCCCCAGGGCTACTCGTCGCCAGAACAGGGGATGGATGATGGCGAGCCCTGAGGCGATGCTACGTATGTCCTCCGCCCGCCGCTGCCCGCTGGTCACGCTCTCCACCATCGCCAGGCAGTCCTCGACTACAAGCTGACGCAGGGCGTGACCCAGCTCGGCCGACGCCGCCGAGGGGTCTCCCTGGTAGGTCACCTCGGGGCCGCCGTACCCGTAGCGGGCGTTCAGCAACCAGCCGATGGCACCGGCCAGGCTATCGACCGCCTCGTCCAGCCGCTGCCTCCGCTCCGGATCCTCGCCCCTATAGAAAAGCGATACGAGGGGGCGTCCTACGGCGAGGAAGGGCCGGAACGCGGGTGGGCCGGCTTGCTTCAGCTCTCGGTACACTGGGCCGACCAGTTCAGGGCGTGCGGCGAGGACGAAGGAGGTCTCCATCGTGGCAGCGTGCTCGCCGTGGAGGAAGCCGCTGCGCTCCTCTTCCGTTAGCGGGCGACCCAGGATCTCCTCCAGCCGATCGAAGCGCTTCCCACTCACCAGAGCGTGCAGGACGGCGATAGCCGGAGTAAACATCTCCATGCGGTAGCGGCGGCTTACCGCCCGGCAGGCGGCTTCCAGGGCGGAGGCGTGGCGGGGACCGCCGTGGCCGTTGGTCACCACCACGTAGCGGTAGCGTGCCTCGGCCAGGGAGCGGCCGTGGGCCAGGAGCACCCGATACAGCTCTCTCTGGGTGGCATGCATCGCGCCGGGCAGGGGGAGTTCGTCGGTGCCCAGGGTCAGGGGCATGTAGCGGACGACGGTCCAGTCGGGGTGGGCCTGGGCGAACAGTCGTGCCGTCTCCTCAGCCAGCCAGCGGGCCATAAAGATGTCCATGCCCAGGGGCAGGTGGGGGCCGTGCACCTCCAGGGCGCTCACCGGCAGGAAGCAGATGGTGCGCTCCGGGTCGAAGGCCTTGACCTGCGGGTAGCGCAACTCTTCGGCGCGAAAGAGGTTGGTCGCGTTCACGGTGGGCTCCTTCTAGTCTCGCATCTTCGGGTTATCTGTCCTTATATCATACCGCGCTGTTTCGTTCACTTCGTCCTGGCCGCTCCTTCCTGTATACTCGCGACTGTCAAGGCGACGGTAGCAGGAGGGAAGCGATGGACGGAGAGTGGATTGGCCTGCCGGTGGAGGAACTGGACACGCCGGCCCTGGTAGTAGACATCGACAAGATGGAGCACAACATCGCCTCTATCATGGCGACGTTGCGCGAGTACGGCGTCGCCTGGCGGCCGCACGTCAAGTGCCACAAGTCGCCGGACATCGCCCGCCGGCTGGCGGCCGCCGGAGTGGTAGGCATTACCTGCGCCAAGCTGGGCGAGGGCGAGGTGATGGCCGACGCTGGCCTCGACCACATCCTCATCGCCAATGAGGTCGTGGGCCCGCGCAAGGTGGCCCGCCTCATGGCTCTGCGCCGCCGCGTCGACGTGATGGTGGCGGTGGACGACCCCGTCCAGGTGGCGGAGCTGAGCGCTGCCGCCTGTGGGGAAGGCCTGACCCTCCTCGTGCTGGTGGAGGTGAACACAGGCCAGAACCGCTGCGGCGTAGAACCTGGGGAGCCGGCGGTCGTCCTCTCCCGCCTGGTGCACGATGCCGACGGGCTGGACTACAAGGGCCTGATGGGTTGGGAGGGGCATGTGATGTTCTTCGAGGAGGCGGAGCGCATAGCCCGCGAGGCGGAGTCGGCGGTGGGTGGGCTGCTGCGCAGCGCCGAGATGTGCCGCCAGGCAGGGCTGCCTGTCGAGATCGTGAGCGCTGGTGGCACCGTGAGCTATCGAACCACCGGCCGTCTGCCCGGCGTCACCGAGATCCAGGCGGGTGGTGGGGTACTGATGGACGCTTTCTATCAGAAGCGGGGTGTGCCCCTGGAGCCGTCGCTGACCGTGCTCACGACAGTGATCAGTCGCAAGCCTCAGCGGGCCATCGTCGACGGGGGGTTCAAGACCTTCGGCTCGCCCCTCACGCCGCCGACGCCGCTGGTGCAAGGGGTCACGCACTTCGAGTTCATGTCGGCCGAGCACGGGACGCTGCACCTAGTCAGCCCCGACGTGCCCCTAGAGGTGGGCGACAAGGTGAGCTTCATCGCTGGCTACGTGGACGCCGTGGCCTTTCTGCACGAGCGGCTGTTCGCCGCACGCGACGATCGGGTGGTGGAGGTATGGCCCATCGCCGCGCGGGGCAAGCTTCAGTAGACCCAGCCGGAGGAGGAAGGAGGGGGGAGCGGGCTTTGTGGGCTGGCCCCGGTCCGCCGCGAGGCCCAGGCGATGGGCGCGAAAACCAGAGGCGCTAGAATCTGAGGTTGACGAACTGGCCGCCCTCGACCTTGCACATCACAAGGCCTGCACTCTGATCGAGGCGGTCGCCGTTCTCGTCGAAGGCGATGGCGCCGGAGACCCCGGCGAGCAGCTTCGGTGTGCTGACGGCGTCGCGTAGCTCCAGCGGGTCGATCACCAGCGAGCCGTCCCCCTGCTCCACGGCGACCTCCGCCACGGCGTCGAGCAGGATCGTGGCGGCGTCGGCGTACTGCGCCGGGAAGGCGGTCGTGGGCTCGCTTCCGATGATTTCGACGTAGTCAGCCAGGAAGTCCTCCGCCAACGTGAGCGAGCAGCCAGCGAAGACCGCCCCCTCGGCCAGCTCGCCCAGCGGCTCGACAAAGTCCGACACCGACAGCGTGCCGTCACTGCCGATAAACGGGCCGCTGTAGCCGGCGTCCCGAAGCTGACGGTAGAGGAGCGCACCCTCAGGATTGAACCCTTCGAAGATCACCACGTCCGGGCTGTCCGTGGCGATCCGGCTGGCCAGCTCGCTGAAGTCGACAGCCCCTTCTACGATACTCTCGCGGGTCACCGCGCGCCCGCTCGCCTCCAGGGCCTCCTGCGCCGCATTCGCCAGATCTTCGCCGTAGGCCTCGCTGTCGCCGATGACGTAGGCCGTGGCGGCGTCAAGTCGTGCGATAACGTAGCGGGCTTGCAGGGCCGCCTCTCCCGCGTTCGTGTAGGCGGTGCGGAAGAAGAATTTGGACTCCGGCTGGGTGAGCGTCAGGTCAGTCCGGGTGGCGGAGCCGGAGATCATTACGATGCCGGCCTCTGCGTAGGTCGGAATGACGGCGGCCGTACCGTCGCTGCACATGGGGCCAATGACCCCCACCAGGCCCTCGACGCTCAGCAGTCGTTCCGCAGCGAGGGCAGTGATATCGGCCTCGAAGCATCCGTCGTCAGAGCCGCGAACCTCAATATCGTGTCCCTTGATCTGATCGCCGTTCGCCTCTTTCCACCGCTCTACGCCCACCACCGCAGCATCACGAGATTCGGTGCCTTGCGTCTCAGTAGGCCCGGTCAGCGCCGCCGACACGCCGATGACGATAGGCTCGCCGGCGGCAATGACGATGGGCGTCTGGGGATCTCGTGTTATCACTCCTCCCTCTTTTTCCTCCTCGCCGTCGCCGCACGCCCC
The DNA here is from genome assembly GCA_034431045.1 of Dehalococcoidia bacterium. Taxonomy (GTDB): domain Bacteria; phylum Chloroflexota; class Dehalococcoidia; order SM23-28-2; family SM23-28-2; genus SM23-28-2. The sequence continues at coordinate 8,568 of DAOUDQ010000348.1, forward strand.
CGCCATCAGCACCAGTGCGAGGACCGACATCAGCCCAAACATTGTGGCCCAGCGTTTGGCGCGCCAGAACGATGGAAGCATCAATTACCCCTCCATCTGTGTGGCGACAAGGGTTGACTTGCCGCACCAGTATCGCTTATCATGCCGCCTATTAACCCACAATAGCGCCCAAGATTCAACCATGGGTCAGGAGAAACCACCAATGAGCCCAAACCGGTCTGGCGAAGCCGCATCCTTCACCGCACGCATGGCCATGTGGAGCGCCCGCCACCGCAGGGCCGTGCTCCTCACCTGGGTGCTGATCGTCGTGGTCGGCCTGGGGGCCTGCACCATGGTCCCCGCCGACACGGACATCGAAATGGAGGCGCCCGGCGAGTCCGGCGAAGCCCTCCATCTGTTCCAGGAGCGATTCGACGTGGAGGAGCGAGGGGCTCAGGAGTTCGTCGTCTTCTCGCACCCGTCCCTCACCGTCGACGACCCGGCGTATGAAGAGACGGTCGAGGGGCTCATGGCGGATCTCACAGGTCTGGTGACGGAGGAGACGACTGTCGTTCGCGGCACCAGTGTCGTCTCCGACAAGCGAATGGTCTCCGGGACGACGACCCACTATGACATAGGGGCCCCAAGAGAGGCTTCGCCTTTCGTGGCGCAGAACGAGTCCGGCGGTGACGTTACCTTCGCCATTGTCCACCTCGAGGGCGAACTTGAGGACGCCGTTGACAACATCGATCCGGTCCTCGACGCCGTCGCCGAGGCAGAAGCGGCGTCCGACGGGTTTGAGATCCTCATCGGGGGCGACGCCTCGAGGGCCAAGCAAGTAACTGAGATCGTCGAAGAGGACTTCAGTCGCGCCCTGTTCCTGAACCTACCGGTTACCTTCCTCATCCTTATCCTGGCCTTTGGTGCGGTGGTGGCAGCCTCCGTGCCGCTGGCCCTGGCCTTCGCGGCGATAATAACCGCGAACGGCATCCTGGCCATCGTCAGCCAGGCATATCCCTTGAGCATGGAATACACCGAGATGGTGCTCCTGATGGGCCTGGCCACCGGCATCGACTACGCCCTGTTCGTCGTCACCCGCTACCGCAGGGAGCGGAGGGCCGGGCGCTCCAAGGAGGAGGCGCTACAGGTGGCCAGCGGAACCTCTGGCAAGGCGGTCGTCTTCGCCGGCACTACCGTGGTGTTGGCCATCGGCGGCATGTTCGTGGTGGACAACGTAGTCTTCAGAAGCCTGGCCCTAGCTGCCATCGTTGCTGTAGCACTTGCGGTGATCATATCCGTGACCCTCCTGCCGGCGTTGCTGGCTATGCTCGGCGATAACGTGAACCGGCTGAGTGTGCCTCTCCTCCGGCGCGCCGGTGGGGAGGGCGGAGGCGTATGGGGCTTCATCACCGACCGCGTGCTGGCGCAGCCGGCCATCATCGGTACCGTCACTGTCGTGGCCCTGCTGGTGGTGGCGGCGCCGCTCATTACCCTGAACCTGGGGTTCAATGGCGCTAGGAGCGACTCCGACGACGTGGAAGCCAAGAAGGCGGTTCTCGCCCTGGAAGACAACTTCACCATCGGCCTGCTCCAGCCAGCCTGGGTTCTCGTCGACGCCGGGGAGAAGGAGAACGTGTTCGCAGCGGACATTCAGGCCTCGGCGGCCGACCTGGTGAGGCTGGTTGGACTGGAAAGCGTCACGCCGCAGAGTTCCAACAACCCCTATGGGGCTGTGGCCGAGAAGCCAGATTTCAACGACGCCGGCGACACGGAGGTGATCTTCATCCCCCTCAACGCTGATTTCGGCGAGGACAAGGCGATCGACGCCGTGAACCACCTCCGGGACGACCTGGTCCCGGCCGCCTTCGAGGACAGCTCGGCGGAGGCCCTGGTGACCGGCGCGACGGCCTTCAACATCGACTTCAGGGACATGATCATCGCCAGGACTCCCTTCGTCTTCGCCTTCGTGCTCGGCCTCGCCTTCATCATCCTGCTGGTCATGTTCCGGTCAATCGTCATCCCCATCAAGGCGATCATCCTCAACCTGCTGTCGGTGGGCGCCGCCTACGGCGTGCTGGTGCTCGTATTCCAGGAGGGCTGGCTGCTGGAAGGGATACTCGACTTCGAGGCCACCGGCATCATCGAGTCCTGGCTGCCCCTGTTCCTGTTCGCCATTCTGTTCGGTCTGTCCATGGACTACCACATGTTTGTCCTCAGCCGGATCAAGGAAGCCTATGAGAAGGGCATGAGCAACGAGGAATCGGTGTCCGTTGGCATCAAGGCTACCGCTGCGACCATCACCAGCGCGGCAGCGATCATGGTGGCGGTGTTCTCCATCTTCGCCTTCATGCGACTCATGGGCATGAAGCAGTTCGGCCTGGGGCTCGGCGTCGCCGTCCTCATCGACGCCACCGTGATCCGCTCCATCCTTCTGCCAGCCAGCATGAAGCTCCTGGGAGACCTGAACTGGTACCTGCCCTCCTGGCTGGAGTGGATCCCCAGGATCAAGATGGCGGAGTGACCCCCTCGCAGGGTACCCTGGCTGGCGGCAGCCCCTAGCGCACGACCACAGCGAGCAGCAACCAGAGACGCCGATCCGGGTGCGCACCGGGCTGGACAGGGAGCGCGAAGAGCATCTGGATGCTCAGCCCATCCGGAGGACGCCCGTGCTGCCTTCGAGACCCACACAGATTTCCTCCCGTGAGACGGCTGCGCCGTTGGGAGCCGGAAACGCAGTGATACGCGAGAATGGGCCCAGGGCTACAGGCGTGTCTCACGGCGACGACTTTTGATGGCCGCACCCTGACGGGCTGCGATTCCATCAAACTGGTGGCCCCGAAACGCTCCGGCATGCTCGGGGGATTACTTGCCCTGGGCGGGCCGCTGGCCCTTCTGGGTATTGGACTTGGACGCGATGCCCTGGGGAAAACGGGGCGACGCCCGCGCGGACACGCCTGACCATGATGTCACGGTGAAGGGCCTGATGATCTTCGTTCGGCTCCTATCACGCCCTCCGACACCATCGGCCGCCACCTAGGGTCAGACCGAAACCTGGGTGGACAGCAACACGTTCACCCAGGTCTCGGTCTTCCGGCCAAGCAACTCCCGGCTTCCCTGCCATCATAGTTGACTCCCCTGGTCAGCAGCCTGCGGTTGAGGCCGGCCAGGGGTAAGAGATGCCCCCGTGGCCTGCCTCACTCGCCGCCTCGTGGACATCCAGCGCTACCAGCTCGGGTAGATGGCTGCTTGGCCTGCGAGGAGACGGATGAAATACCGGCACCGCACAGGTTGATACAACGCGCAGCCGCAAGTAGCATACTGTTCGGCGGCAATGGTGTTCATTGCGGGGTGATCAGGCTGAACGGGAAATCCCGGCTTGACCAGTCATCGCCGCGAGCCGATCATCGGGTAGGGTAACACGTGCGCTATCGCATCGGTATCGACGTCGGCGGCACCTTCACTGACCTGGTGTATGTGGGCGACGGTCTAGCGCCGCGCATTGTCAAGACGCCGACCACCGCCGAGAACGAGGCGCTGGGCGTCCTCCAGGGACTGGCCCGCATCGCCTCCCAGGAGGGGCTCTCTCTACGCGAGCTGCTCTCCCGCAGCGAACTCATCGTTCACGGTACCACGGTGGCGACCAACGCCTTGATTCAGGCCAAGGGAGCGCGGACCGGCCTCCTGGCCACCAAGGGATTCCGGGACGATATCGAGCTGCGGAGGGGCATGAAGGAACGCATCTTCGACCCGCGCTATCCGCCGCCGACTCCCCTGGCGCCGCGTAGAAGGCGGCTCACTGTCGATGAGCGGGTGG
>DAOUDQ010000349.1:0-1756 GCA_034431045.1 Dehalococcoidia bacterium
GAGCGTGACCGCTTCATCCTCTCCAAGGGGCATGCCGCACCCCTTCTCTACGCTGCCCTGGCTCATCGCGGCTTCTTCCCCCGCGAGGAGCTGGCCACCCTGCGTCAGATTGACAGCCGCCTGCAGGGACATCCCGACCGGCTAAAGACACCTGGGGTGGAGATGACCGCTGGGGTTCTAGGGCATGGTCTGTCCGTGGCAGTCGGCCTGGCCCTCGCCGGTCGCCTTAACGGCGCGTCCTACCATACCTACGTCCTTCTAGGCGACGGGGAGATCCAGGCAGGCGTCGTCTGGGAGGGTGCAATGGCAGCGGCCAAGTACCGGCTGGAGCAGTTGACCGCCATACTTGATTACAACGACGTCCAGCTCGATGGTCCGGTGCACGAGATCATGCCGCTGCACCCGGTCATGGACAAGTGGCGGGCCTTCAACTGGCACGTTGTCGAGATTAATGGCCACAATATGCATCAGATTTTGGATGCGTTGGATGAAGTACAGAATGTCCATGACTGCCCCACCATCATCGTGGCCCACACCACTAAAGGCAAGGGAGTGTCCTACATGGAGAATAGATCGGCCTGGCATGGCCGAGCGCCTTCGGATGAACAGCTCCAGATTGCTCTAACGGAACTGGGGAAGAAGAACTGATGGCAGAGAGGGCCTCCATGCGCGTAGCCTATGGGAAGGCGCTCGCCGACTTGGGCGGGGTGAACCCACAGGTCGTGGTGCTGGACGCTGACGTTTCGGCCTCCACCCAGAGCCACTTTTTTGCCGCCCGTTTCCCCGAGCGGTTCTTCAACCTGGGCGTGGCCGAGGCAGGGATGGTAGACGTGGCCGTGGGCCTGGCACTGGGGGGCAAGGTGCCCTTCGTCAACAGCTTCGCCTTCCTCCTGAGCCTGCGAGCAGCGGAGCAGGTGCGCACCTGTGTGGCTTACGCTGAGACCAATGTCAAACTGGCCGCGGGGTACGCAGGATTGTCCGACTCTTACGACGGTCCCACCCATCACTCGGTGTGTGATCTGGCGGTGATGCGGGCTATGCCCAACCTGGCCGTGGTGGTCGCGGCCGACGCAGTAGAGGCGGGGCAAGCGGTGCGCGCTGTGGCCGAGTACCCAGGGCCCGTGTACCTGCGCCTGAGCCGGGCGGAGGTGCCGGTGATCTTCGATGAGCGGCATCCCTTCCACATTGGCAAAGGGATACTCCTGCGTGGGGGGAGTGACCTGACCCTGATCGGCACGGGCATTATGGTGGCCCGCTGTCTGGAGGCAGCGGAGGAGTTGGGTGGAGAGGGGATCCAGGCACGGGTGGTGGAGATACATACCCTGAAACCTTTGGACCAGGCCCTCATCCTGCGGTGTGCCCGAGAGACCGGGGGACTGGTGACTGCCGAGGAGCACAGCACCATTGGGGGGCTGGGCAGTGCGGTGGCCGAGGCGATGGGGGAGAGGCTTCCTGTGCCCCTCCAGCGGGTGGGCCTGCAGGATTGCTTCGCTGAGACAGGCGGTTACAATGAGCTCCTGGCCCGGTACGGGTTGGATACGGGGCACATTATTGCTGCCGCGCGACAGGTTTCGAAGCGCAAGGAGGCCTTGTGAGGTTCACCGGTAAGGTCTGGAAGTATGACAGCAACCTGGATACCGATGCCATAATCCCCGCCCGATACCTCAACATTTCGGCCCCGGAGGAGCTAGCTCAGCACTGCATGGAGAATGTGGACCCCTCTTTCGCCGGGAAAGTGCAGCCGGGGGACATCGTC
>DAOUDQ010000350.1:0-3463 GCA_034431045.1 Dehalococcoidia bacterium
CGGCACAATAAGGAGGTGTCGTGATGAAGAAGAGCACAATTGTCTGGACCGTCATCCTGATACTGGGGCTTGCTTTGAGTGCCTGGGCTCCCGCGGAAGAAGAAGAGGAAGCATTCCGGGTTGGTCTATTGGGGCCGATAACAGGCCCCTTTGGGACCTTTGGCGAGATGATGGTCGATGGCGCCACGCTGGCCTTTGAGGAGTACGACCTCACCATTGCGGGGCATCCGATCGAGCTCTTTCCCGAGGATACCAAGCTTGACAATGAGATCGCCGTCAGCAAAGCCAAGAAACTGGACGAACAGGACAACGTCCACGTCATTCTCGGACCAGTCTCGGGTGCCGAGGGTCTGTCTGTGCTGGACTGGGCCAAGGACAGTGGAGTGCCGCTGATCGTCACCTACTCCGCGCCCGAGGACATCACCATGCGCCTCGCGGTCCGGAACGTGACGCGCAACAGTTGGACCGGCGCACAGCCCATGGACCCCTTCGGCTACTGGGTGGCCACGGAGCTGGGCTACAAGCGCATCTACATGATTGGGGAGGACTATTCCTACCCATACAACCAGATCGGCGGCTTCAAGCGCGGCTTCTGCCGAGGCGGGGGTGAAGAAGTCACGACCGTCTGGCACCCGGTTGGCGCCGAAGACTACTCGTCCTACATCGCCGCCATCCCCAGGGAGGGTTACGACGCGGTGCTGTACAATGGCGCCGGGTCGGACGCTGTGGCCTTCGTCAAGCAGTACGTTGAGTTTGGGATGCTAGACGTGTACCCGCTGCTCGGCCAGTCGAACACCTACGAGTCGGGGGACCTGCCCGCAATGCCGCATGACATCGTCGGGCAGTTGTCGGCCATTCAGTACGTCGAGACCCTGGACACGCCGGAATTCGAGAAGTTTGCGGAGGCCTACGAAGCGGCCTATGGGCGTGTTCCCTCGGCCGTGGCTGAGCACGCCTACACGGCCGCAATCATGGCCCTGCGAGCCGTGGAGGCGATCGAGGGCAACATCGATGACAGGGATGCCTTCATCGACGCGCTGCGGGCGACCGACTACCCCGACGCACCGCGCGGTCCCTTCTACCTCGACGAGTTCGCCAATCCAGTCCACAACATCTACATCCGAGAGGTACGGGAAGTGGATGGGGTGCTCAAGAACTTCGGCCTTGTCAAAGTCCCCATGGTCAGCCAGTTTGGGCTGTACGATCCAGAACTCTACATGGCCCAGCCTCCGCACGCCCGGGACTACCCGTCCGACAAGTGCTCGGAGATGCCCTCCGAGATGCTTGAGGTCGAGGGCGAGTACGAGTTCATACCCATGGAGTAAGCCGTCTCACGACAAGAAAATAGCGGAGGAACGCTATGACTGACAGGCCCGATCAGGACCTTGCCCTCAACCTCATCTCCGTTTCCAAAGGCTTCGGCGGCGTGCAGGCTGTCCGAGGGGTTGATCTGTCTGTGCCGCAAGGTGAGCGCTTGGCCCTGATCGGGCCAAACGGGGCTGGCAAAACGACCTTGTTCAACTTGATCGCTGGTGAGCTGGCCCCCGATCATGGTTCAATCCACATGTTCGGCAAGGAGATCACCCGACTCTCCGTGCAGCAACGGGTGCGACTAGGAATTGGCCGCACCTACCAGATTTCCGAACTCTTCCTCGACCTGACGGTGGAGGAGAATCTGTTCCTGGCAGGCTTCGCCGCCAATGGCGGACGCCTGAACCTGCTGGGTTCTTGGAAGCAGCGCACGAAGGAACGAGAGTGGGCGGGGCATGTGGCCCAACAGGTGGAACTGGCACCCTATCTGCAGGCACGCGTCGCCGAACTTTCGCACGGACTGCAGCGCCAGCTCGAAGTTGGTATGGCACTGGCCACGCGCCCGCGCCTGCTCATGCTCGACGAGCCGGTATCTGGTCTGTCGCCGGCTGAGCGTGTGTCCATGGCCAAGCTGATCGAGACATTGAGCCCTGATATCACCCTGATTCTGATCGAGCACAACATGGACTTCGCGCTTGATCTGGTTGAGCGTGTTACTGTGTTGCACCGGGGTGAGATGATTGCCGATGGTCAGCCTGATGAGATCCGGGCCAACCAGATAGTACAAGAAGTCTACCTAGGGACTACCTATGTCTGAATCTGCCTCTAGCAGTCGCACCCAGCTGGTGGTGACCGACCTCCATGCCTACTATGGTGAAAGCCATGCCCTGCAAGGCGCGTCGCTGTGCGTGGATGGCGGGTGCGTAGCCGTCCTTGGTCGGAATGGCATGGGCAAAACCACTTTGCTGCGCGCCATCATGGGGCTGACCCCTCCGCGCTCCGGCAGTGTGCGCCTGAACGACCAGGAAATCGCTAGGCTGAAGCCATTCCGCATCGCCTCACTTGGCGTCGGTTACGTTCCTCAAGGGCGGCGCCTATTCCCCTCGTTGAGTGTGGCCGAACACCTGGAATTGACTTACCGCAAAGCGCCCCTGGGTGAAGGTTGGACCCCGGAGCGTGTCTACGAGTTGTTCCCCGAACTCGCCGCCCGCCGCCGCATCAGCGGCGCGCGTCTGAGCGGGGGCGAGCAGCAGATGCTCGCCATTGGACGGGCGTTGGTCACCAACCCCGGCATCTTGCTCATGGACGAGCCCTCCGAAGGCCTATCACCCGTGGCCGTCGAGCGGGTCATTGAAGCCTGCCACCTGTTGATCGAGGCCGGCATCTCGCTGCTGCTTGTCGAGCAGAACATTCGCGTGGCCGAGGCTCTGGCCGAACGGGTGTACATAATGCTGAGTGGACGCATCGTGTATGAAGCCACCAACGCTGAATTCAGGGACGACAAAGAGGCACGCTTGAATTTCTTAGGCATTTAGAGAGGAGGGCCTGTGGCTAAGACAGTTGCAATTGTCGGCGCCCTTGACACTAAAGGGCAAGAGTACTCCTTCCTCAAAGCGGAAATCGAAAAACGGGGTTGCCAGACCCTGGTGGTGGACACCGGGGTGATGGGCGAGGCTGCCTTCGAGCCGGACGTGTCCCGCGAACAGGTGGCTGAGGCTGGCGGGGCGAAGCTGAATGACCTGGTCGCCAAGGGTGACCGGGGCGAGGCCATGGCAGTTATGAGCAAAGGCGCCGCCGAAGTAGTGAAGCAACTGCACGCCGACGGCAAGATTGACGGCATCATCGCTATGGGCGGCGGCGGCGGCACCTCGGTCGCCACAAGCGCGATGCGGGAGCTGCCGGTGGGCTTTCCCAAACTGATGGTGTCCACCGTTGCATCCGGCGACGTCAGCGCCTACGTTGGCACGACCGACATCACGATGATGCCCTCGGTGGTGGATGTGGCAGGGATCAATCGTATCAGCCGGATGATCTACACCAACGCTGCCGGTGCGATCTGTGGGATGGTGTTAGGGGAAGTGACGCCAGGTGAGGATAAGCCGCTCATCGCTGCTACCATGTTTGGCAACACGACCCGGGCTGTGAATCGCTC
>DAOUDQ010000351.1:0-7256 GCA_034431045.1 Dehalococcoidia bacterium
GGCCATGGCCGTCAGAGCCAGATAGCCAGGTACGGCTCTCGCTGGCTGAGGTCACCACAACTTTGCGTTTCTCCATCGCCTGCTTGACAGCCTGCTGGCACCACGGCAGGGGCGTTGCCAGGGGCACGTCCTCAGGGGGAATGCCATGTGTGGCGACGGTGGTCAGTTGCTCATCCTGGTGAGCGCTCCAGGCTAGGACCACCTTTTCCGCTCCTAGCAGGCCGGTGACCAATCGCACTGACTGTTCGCAGGCCTGGCCGAAATCGTGAGTGGCACCCAGTTCCACAGCCAACATGGCCGGATAGATGCCTTGCTTGCGCAACTTGTATCCCTGGGCAAAAGCAAATTCGATGGCTACGGTGGCAACGAGGACCCCGAAGATCCAGGACGACGCAACCTGGCGAAGGGGATACCCCAAAACGAAGTAGTACAGAGGCCATTCGGCGCATACGGCGCCATATGCCGCCAGGCGGACCCACCACTTGAGGGTACGGACCCCACGCAGTGGATCACCTTCGAACCAGCCGACCGCCCGTTCCACAGTCCCCGCTGGCGGGGCCGGGCTGTCGCAGCCTTTCATGTGACCACCTTGAGCCGCTGGCATAGCGAACCAGTATGTGGCGTGTGTGACAATCCTATAGGTATGACGCGGGGTTGCCCCCAGCGTTACGTGGGGAAGGTGCTGGCAGGCGGGCGTAGGTTCCGCTGAGCCCCGCCTGTCAGATGCCGAGCGACCCGAAGGCTCGCTGCACCACCTCTGGTAGAGCCGGGTGCGCGTAGATGGATTGCGTGATAGCGTCCGTCGTTAGGCGCGTCCTCATGGCGTTAGTAACTTCTTGGATCAGGATGGATGCCTCGCTGCCGATGATGTGACACCCCAGAATCTCCCCCGTCTCCCGGTGCGCTATGGCCTTCACGAAGCCATCTCTGTCCTCGATGGACGAGCCGTAGGCGGTATCGTAGTACCCGTAGGTGCTGGCAACATAGGGCAGGCCCTGCTCTTTGGCCTGCCGCTCCGTCAGACCGACACTGGCGACCTGCGGCGAGGCGAAGACGGCGTGGGGCATGGCGTGGTAGTCTACGGGCGCCCTGTCTTCAGGGTTGAAGATGTTGTGGGCCACGTGAGCGGCCTCCAGGTTGGCGCTGTGCTTCAGTAGGTACCGGCCCACGATGTCGCCCAGAGCCCAGACGCCCGGCACGTCCGTCTCTAGGTACTTGTCGACCTTGATGAATCCCCGCTCGTCCACCGCCACGCCTGTCTTCGTCACGTCCAGCAGGTCGGTGTTCGGCACCCGGCCCACCGCCAGGAGAAGCGCGTCCGCGGTCAGGGTTCGCTGCTGCCCGTCCGAGGTCACCTCCAGCACGATCTCCCCGCCGTCGCGCTGCGCCCGCCTGACGACGGTGTTGAGGAGCATGGTGAACCGGCGTTGATAGACTTCCGTGAAGCGAGCGGATACGTCGTCATCCTCCAGCCGGAGCAGGCGCGGCCCCCGGTGGGCGATGATGACCTCGGTCCCCAGGGCGCCGAAGAAGTGGGCCAGCTCGGCCGCGATGTACCCACCGCCAACGATGACCAGCCTTCGGGGCTGTCTCGGCAGGCGGAGCGCCTGGTCGGAGGTTATGAATGGAACCTCGGTCAGGCCATCAATGTCCGGGATGCGCGGCCGCGTCCCGGCGGCGATGACGATGGTCTCCGCCGCGATGCGCTCGTCGCCCACCTCCAGAACCTTGCGCCCCGCGAAGCTGCCGGTGTCCTTGAAGACAGTGATTTTCGGGTTCTGGCGGTTCCCTTCCTCTACGGCCTGAGCGTCGCCGTCGACCGTGCTGACCACCCGCTTCACGATGAAGTCCCAGTCCACGGCGGACACCCGGGCGGTGATCCCGAACAGCTCCGCCCGCCGGATCGTCTCCATGACATCGGCGCTGTGGATCAGCATCTTGGACGGGATACACCCGCGGTTCAGACAGGTGCCGCCGAAGGGCCCATGCTCAACCACCGCCACCGAGAGGCCGCGCTCGGCCGCTTCCGATGAGACCTCCAGGCCGGAGCCTGAACCGATGACTATCAGGTCGAACGATTGCATGCCATGCCTCCCTGAGGGTCAGCCGCCCGTTGCTAGTCTGCCCCTGTTGGCATTGGGCGAATTCCCCCTCCTTCCCGATCGCAAGGTCCGGCGTCGCATCAACGGAACTGAATCCGTTTATTGTTCTGTCCTGCCGTCATGGCTCAGGTCAGTGGCCTGGTCATGGCAAGGTCTTCATACGCTTCGATTCCCTGCGCTCTCATCGCTGGCAAGAAGGCTTCCGGGTCCAGACAGGCCTCCGGGGCGTACACGCCCCCTTTCCTCACGGTTAGCTCTTTGCACGCCAGCATCTGTGTCCCTGCGGAGAGGCAGAGGGCGGTGGCTTCGCGCATCTGCCCGACACCACATACCATCCGGTGCACCCTTTGTCCGTCCTTTTCGCCCCACACATCGACGCGCAGGGCTCCTGGCGCTGGCTGCTGTCCGGCTGTGAGGCGCTCGATGGGTGCAAACAGGCGAGCCGTGCCGTCGATGCGGCTGTCCCTGGCGAACAGGCCCCGCCGGGCAGGCCATATGAACAGGCGGGCGCCTCGGCCGAAGCCCATGAAGAAGCTGCACTCCTCTACCCCAGGGATGAAGTGGGGAACCGTCACCGGTTCGCTGTGGCCCATATTCCATAGCGTGATACGGCCGAAACGGGGGAACTCCACCATCCGCTCTTCGCTGCACGCTGGCACCATCACTTGTCGGCCCTCGCGCCAGACGGCCACTTCCCCGCTGATGATGTGCAACATATGCTTGAGCACCGCCTCGCCCCCGCCTGCATTCAGGGGCTGGAACACGCTCACGTCCACCCGCCGCGGCCGGTCCATCTGCTGGGCCAGGTAGCGGATACATATGTTGGAGAGGCCGGGGCTGGTACCCAGGCCGGTGATAATGATACGGCCCGCCCGCCGAGCAGGCTGGTCGAATTCGGCCAGCAGCGCCTGGGCTGCGCTCCACTCGTCGCAGATGCTGGCGTAGTCGACGCCTGCTTCGATGGCTGCCCTGACCAGCCCGGTCTCGAAGCGGTAGAAGGGGCCCAGGGTAGAAGCGGCCACATCGTAGCCCTGCATTGCCTCGACGAGAGCGTTGTGGTCGTTGGCGTCCACTGCCTTCACGTCCACCCCAGCCCCTTGGCCTCGCAAGTTGGCGGCAAGCTTGTCGGCCGCAGCGACATTGTGGTCAGCGATGGTCACGTGTTCGACGCCGGATGCGCTCACCAGGTCCTCGGCGGTCCTACTGCCCACGTCTCCGGCGCCTCCGAAAACGATGATCCTCATTCCTTGCCTCCTTTAGCCTGCGTCCTGACCGTAATCGCTTACCCTCATGCGGGAAATTATGGATTTAGTGATAACTTCTGTTGACGACGAACAAGTCACCAACTTCGCCACTGTTGACATCCCTACCGTTCTTGGAGCGGTTCAGCGGTACAACGGCGATTGGGATGCCCTGTCTCTCGGGGAGGAAAGGGTGACCGTTCGCATAGACGCCGACGGTGATGGCATGTTCGATGATTACCAGGACCTACGATAACTCGAACAGTACTGGCACTCCAGATACCTTCAGGACAATAGCTGCCTCCAGGCGCGTCGCCTCATCCCGTGCTCCGAGCATCTGAAGGAACGTATCGCGAACCCCCGGGCAGTTGATCAGCTTACCCAGAGAAAACGACGCGCTGGTTTGAACTGTATCATTTGAGTCAGATCTAGCAGCACGGGTGAGGGAGTCGACGGCGTTACAATCGCCAGTATTCCCGAGTGCGATGGCTGCAAGTCTTCTGGTTGTAGGATCAAAATGGGCAACGGTTGAGAGGAGCTGGTCCAAGGACGGCGGGTCAAACAAGTCAAGAAGCTTGTCTATGTCACGGCCTATAATCGTGTCCTTCTCTTCTGGCATCGAACGGATTGCCTTGATAGCTTTGGGGTGCCCAGTGGCAGCTAAGCCAAAGGCTGCAAATGCACGGACCTCACCACGCTCATCTCGAAGAGCACCAGCAAGCCCCTCTATAGCTGGCTCGCCCATAGCCGCGAGGTTTGCTACGGCCGAAACACGTGCAACGTCATCTGCATCCCTGCTCGTTAGAGTAGCGATCATTGGCTGAAGCACGGCCTCGCCCATGCATTGTAGTGCCAAGCCCATGCTTTCTCTCAAAGCCATATCTTCGTTTCTGTCTCTGAAGATGCGTACTAGCGGTTCTATCGCTCGAGTATCGCCCGTTACACCAAGGGATAGACCTGCCATAACGCGGACAGGTAGGATGGAGGCCCGATCGCACAGCATGTCAATGAGGGGAGGGACAGCTGACGGACCAATCTCCCAGAGGGCCGCTAGCGGGTACAAGAAGTAGCCGCGCCTTGCATATTCGCGGGTGGCAGCAGAGCATTCAATCAAAGCCCTAATGGAAGGCTCTTCAGCCCTCATAAGCTCGTCCCACCTACGCATTGCTATCAGCAGGGGGATTCGCTGGGCTTCGGTTCTCGGTTCCCAGCCCATGTTGTGAAGGGCTTCTGCACCTTTCCAGCGCACGTTTTTGTTCTCATCTTCGAGTGAAGCAACCAGTGGCTCGACTGCGCTGGCATCTCCTATTTCGCCTAACGCCTCTGTGGCTTTGCCTCGTATGTCGGCATTCTTGTTCTTGAGGGCCTTTAGCAGGCCCTTAACATTCTTCTGCGCCTTCAGCCGATCTACATTCGGAGCTCCAAAGATAGGCATTTTTTATTCGCCCTTCATCGGGAATTTGGTCCCCATAAACCGGGATTTCCCATCTAACCTGGTGACCCCCAAATGAGCACCGCTCGCGGCGAACGATATGCTACTTCTGCCTCCATCTCGTGTCAATCTCCTTCACTCTGCTGATGAACTGACCGTTTTCCTGTACGCTCGGGCTATTGTCCTGCGCTATCCTCGCCTGTCGACAAACCAGCACTGGCCGGCGCTTGACCACCTGAGTGAGAGACAGGCTTGGCTCCCGTAGTATAATATGTGCCGCTTCTAGCGTACGGGATACTGCGGCGGGCTGGTCTGGCCTGGAGAAGAGGGCACGGGCGGTGCCTCGGGGTCAGGGATGGAGAGTCGATGCAGCCCAACGGATCGGAGAAAGGAGTGATGAAACCACATGGACGAAGAGTCAAAAACAGGTATTGAACTCAAAGTTGGCTTCTCCCCAATCTCTTTCTGGCTATTCTTCCTACCGCCAACCATAAAAATCGATGGCAAACCGCATCGAAAGTATTGGGGTACTCACTTCTTCGAAGTGGCGCCGGGATTGCACACCCTGCGTATCTCCGTCGGATACTTCTGGGTGCTTGGACTGGAGCAGAGCTCGATCGACGTGACCGTCGCAAAAAATGAAATTGTTAGGCTGAACTACCACTGTGACATGCCTTGGTCACCGGGCGAATGGCAACGTGGCTGAGCCCGAGGAGCTGTTTGAGGCCGATGTGGTGCGTAACCGATCTCGGAGTGTCGCCAGTAGGTCGCCCTGGACCTGCGACCGGTTGGCCTCGGTCAGCAGTATGACCTCCACTTCGGGACGAGCTTTGATAGCGTCTGCCCAAGGATGGGGGGCCAGCATGATGGTTCCCAGTATGGGCTTCCCGCTCTCCAGCGCCGATAGCACTGCTTGACGAAATTGGTTTGAAAACAGCTCCATCTTGCCGATCTCGTCGATCACCATCAGGGCGGCCCCTGCCGTGGCCCGCTCGATGGCCGGCACGCCCACCTCGTCGATGGACTCCAGGTCCACTCCGTACTTGCTCACCCTCTGACGGCTGGGGCTGTGGACGCTAGCCAGGGTGGCGGTCTGACCATCGAGGGTGATGAGAGCGAAGCCCTCACGCCGACCACCGCGGCGGATCTCCGCGGTGTAGAAGCCGCCAGCGGCCACGCCCAGGTCCTCCACCAGGCGACGGATGAGGGTGGTCTTGCCGCAGCCGGGGCGGCCGGTCAGGAGAAAGGCGGTCTTGCTCTGAGGCATGGCCTAGTGAATGAACAACTTGGCCGCTCACCCTGTGCTGGTGCCCTGACTGGACTGCCACACCCTCTCGAAGGCCTGATAGGCTGGCTCGTCGTAGAGGACGAAGACGACCCGCTCCAGGCTTGTGCCGCTGGCGCTGTGTCTTTGCACGACGTCCAGCATGATGCGAGCGCACTCTTCGAGGGAGAAGCCGCCCACGCCTGTGCCCAGGGCCGGAAAGGCGATGCTCTTCAGTGCCAGCTCATCGGCCCGCCGCAGGCTGTTCTGAGTGGCCTGGCGGATCTTGTCGGCGTCGGTGCGCACGTCCTGCCCCATCACCGCCGCGTGGATGACGTAGCGCGCCTTCAGGCGACCACCGCCAGTAACCGCGGCCTCGCCGATGGGGATTGGGCCCTTGCCTACCGCCTCCCGCTCGATCTCCTGGCCGCCGGCGCGCTTGATGGCCCCGGCCACGCCCGCGCCCATCCAGAGATGGTTATTGGCGGCGTTGACGATGGCCTCGGCATCCTGCTGAGCGATGTCCCCGCGGCTAAGAAGAATCTCCATCGCAAATCTCCGCCAGAGGCGGATCAGCCTTAGGCTGATGGCATGAGTATAGAGCAGCCCTGGGCGGTGTCAAGGCGGCTGACAGCTAGCGCGACATCAGGAACAGGGTGCCACTCATGGCGGTAACCACCAGCCAGTGGAACACCACGCAGCCGGCCAGATTGCCAGTGCGCTGGCGCAGGAGGCCCAAGAAGAGGCCACCCAGGAACAGGCCAAACAGGGAGGCCATCTGGGCCAGGGCAGCCAGGGCGGCAGGGGAGGCCACCTCGGTATCCTGGATAGTGCGAAAGTTGATGACCAGGTGCCAGAGGGCGAAGGTGAGGCTGGAGGCCACAAGGGCCTGTCGCTGACCCCAGGCCACGGTCATCTTGGCCAGCAGAACGCCCCGAAAGAGGACCTCTTCGAAGAAGTCGGTACCCACCGGCTGGCTCACCAGGGCCCAGAGGAGGAACCCTCCCCACGTCTCTTCCTCCAGGTTCTCATAGCCGATGCCGTCGTCCAGGCCCAGGGGGAATATGAAGTAGAGGACGACGGGGAGGATGACGACGGCTCCCAAGGCTGCTCCCACCAAGGCGCTCCTGCCGGCGTTGGCAGAGCTGATGCCCAGGGCGGGCAGGGGCATCCCTTCGATTCTCACCGCCCATAGAATTAGCAGACCCAGAAAAGTC
>DAOUDQ010000352.1:0-8866 GCA_034431045.1 Dehalococcoidia bacterium
CGTCGTAGGAGCACACGCCCTGACGACCGGCGATGAGCGCCAGAAGCCTTCTTAGCATACTAGACGCCCCATCCCATCAGGCGGGCCACCTGGTAAATAATGATGCCCACGGCGAAGGAGATGACCAGCATGTAGCCAATAGCAAACCCCGCCCAGCGCCAGCTCTGGGTCTCCCGCCGGATGGCCGCCACGGAGGCCACACAGGGGATAAACAGCATCTGCACCGCAATGAAGGCCACCGCAGCCGCCGGCACCATGATCTGCGTGAGCTGAGTGCTCATCTCCACGTCTCCCTCACCCGTCCCCAGTATGACCCCCAGGGTGGCGATGGTGTTCTCCTTGGCCACGAAGCTGGTCATCAGAGCCACGATCATCTGCCAGTCCAGCCCCACCAGCCGGCCCGCGGGCTCAAGGCCACGGCCGATCATACCCAGGACGCTGTCTTCGATCCGGTCGCCGGGGAAGCTCGACAGGGCCCACACCACCAGAGAGACGGCCAGGATGGCCGTCCCGGCCAGGACGACGAAAGCCCGAACGCGTTGCCAGGTGGCCATCAACACCGTCCGCCAGTTGGGTGCATGATAGCGGGGCAGCTCCATGACAAAGGCTGTCTCCTCCCCCCGGAACACAAAGCGGCTGAGGAGCAAGGCCATCAGGGCCAGCACCGCCAGGTTGATCGTCACCATGCCCCAGGAAACGAGCGCGGCGGCCCCCCCGAAGAAGGCCGCAGTAAATAGGGCCACCACCACCATGCGAGCGGCGCAGGGCATCAAGGGGGCCACCAGAACGGTGGTCAGGCGCGCCGACCGCGACTCCACTATGCGGCTGCCCAGGATGGCCGGAACGTTGCACCCGAAGCCCAGGAACAAGGGCAAGAAGGACTTGCCTCGCAGCCCTATCAGGTGCATGAAGCGATCCATGACGAAGGCTGCCCGGGCCATGTAGCCCAGGTCCTCCAGCAGAGCCAGGGCCAGAAAGAGGATGGCCAGGATGGGCACAAAGGTCAGCACCAGGCCAGCGCCACCAATCACACCGTCGGCCAGCAGGCTGACCAGACGGTCTGGTGCCCCTTGCAGGGCGCTTTCCAGCCGTTGGGCGCTGCCCTGCACCAGCCACTCGTCCAGGCGCTCCTGAAGGGGTGTGCCCAGGCTGAACATCGTCCAGAAGATAGCGGCCACCACGCCTAAGAAGGCCAGCACTCCCCCCACCGGGTGGGTAAGAATGCGATCCGCTCGTTCCCCCAAGGGAACCCTCTCCCTCTCCAGGCGATGCACCACCCGTTGAGACGTCTGCGCTACCCACTCGTAGCGCGCGCCAGCGATCTCCAGGATGGCGTCCTCATGCAAACGCAGGAAGGAGTCCACGCCCCGCCAGCCGTTGGCGGACAGGGCCTTTTTCATCGCTCCAGCGATGGCCCTATCACCTTCCAGCAGCTTCACCAGCGCCCACCCCCGCGGGTAGGAGATGGCCAGATCGGGGGGAAGCATGCCATCCAGGCTCTCTACCAGCGCCTGCACCGCCGCCGACGTTGGCGGTGGTGGCGGCAGAGCCCTCGCTTCACCAAAGGCGCCAGCCTCCACCGCATCCAACAGCTCGGATATGCCCTCCCCTTGAGTTGCCACCGTGGGAACAACCGGCACCCCCAGGGCCGACTCCAGCGCCTGGGAGTCAACCTGGAGGCCCTGGCCGTCGGCGATGTCCATCATGTTGAGGACAACCACGAGCGGCACCCCCAGCTCCAAGAGCTCACACACCAGGTACAGGTTACGCTCCAGGCTGGAGGCGTCCACGACCACGACCACCACATCGGGCTGTTCCTGGATGATGTAGTCGCGGGCAATCTCCTCCTCCAGGGAGTTGGCAGTGAGGCTGTAGCTGCCGGGCAGGTCCACAAAGGAAAAGACGGTGTCGCCGCGCTGGCAGGTGCCCGTCTTACGCTCTACCGTCTTGCCGGGCCAGTTGCCGACGTGCTGGGACAGGCCTGTCAAGAAGTTGAAAACTGTGCTCTTGCCGGTGTTGGGCGACCCCGCCAGGGCCACCCTGAGGGTTCCCCCACCCACCCCGCTGGCCGTCATACTAGGTGTCGACCCTCTTCACCCGCACACGCTCCGCCTCGCCTCGGCCCAGGGCCACCCGCGTGCCGCGTACCGAGACAATGAGGGGGCCGTGGCCGCTATTGTGCACCACCTTCACCTCGGCGCCAGGGGAGCATCCCAGGGCCAGGCAACGGGCTACAAAGTTCCTACCGCCAGAGAGGTCAACGATGATTCCTACCTGGTCGGGCCGCAGTTCGCTCACCGCCACTGTCCTGTCGGCGGGCATTTCCTCCGTCCGGGCCGGCTGAACCATGATCTGCTCAGCCACCTTGGCCGGCACCTGATGGGAACGACCGTCCAACCGTACCCGCACCGAGCCATCGGCAGACCTGACACCCTCCGTCTGGAGCACGCGGCCCGGGCTAATGTCCAGCCGCGTCAACCGGCGCAGAAACTGGGCCGTCTCATCCTGGATGCGCACCACTCGGGCCAGGCCGGGGCCGGGGAAGCTGCTGAGGGGCACCGCCGGCTCCGCCCGGCGGGGGCTGGCCCTATGAGGGATGTTGTGACCATGGGGGCAGGTGTCGAGGTCGCGCATAAAGCTGGCCAGCCGCTCCTCCAAGTCGGGCGAGGTAGCATGCTCCAGGCGACAAGCCTCGTCATGCACCTCGTCCCAGGAGAAGCCCAGGAAGCGTACCAGAAAGGCTTCCCACAGGCGATGGCGGCGGATGAGGGAACTGGCCAGGCGCTGACCGTCTTTGGTGAGGCGCACCTGGCCCCGCCGCTGGTGACGCACCAGACCCTTGGCCGACAGGCGCTGGAGCATCTCCGTCACCGAGGGCATGGAAACGCTCAGACAGCGGGCCAGGGAGGAGGTAGTAGCCTGTTCCCCCTCCTCCTCCATCTGGCCGATGGCCTTGAGGTACTGCTCCGAACGCTCGTCGATCATCTTATTAGGCTAACCTAATTATAATTTCGGCTGCCCGAATAAGCAACTGCCCAAAAGGCCTCTTTCCAGAAAAAGCTTCGGCAGAGAATTAGGAACGGCAAGCCATTCTTGACAATGGATAGCGGCAGCATGTATCAGATAGGCAACGCCGCCTATTCGAGCGTCAGCGGGGGCTTTGTGAGGAGGGATGGCGGCAAGCCGCTGCCGCCCAGGTGAGCCGGTCGTCCTCAGCGCTGCACGATAAGGAGGTAGCAGGACGATGCAGTCTCGGCAGGCCAGGAAGGCGAAGGAATCGATGGCAATTG
Organism: Dehalococcoidia bacterium; assembly: GCA_034431045.1. Taxonomy (GTDB): domain Bacteria; phylum Chloroflexota; class Dehalococcoidia; order SM23-28-2; family SM23-28-2; genus SM23-28-2. The sequence continues at coordinate 3,291 of DAOUDQ010000352.1, forward strand.
CAGGCATGGTGCCCGATCAGGTCCAGGCGGCGGGGAAGATGGTCTATGAGGCCTTCCGAGACGTAGCCATCAGGCACGGCTTCGAGCCTGCCTACGAATCGCTCGATTTCGCCACCTTTGTGGTGAGCAGCCTCAGTCAGCTCGAGGGGTTCACCTCGTTCGTGCTCTGTGAGGGCGGCCAACCGATCGCCGTCAATTTCCTTGATAAACGAAACGACGTCGCTGGCGTAGGTCCTACGGCCGTGGCGGTCGCCCAGCAGGGGCGAGGCCTGGGGCGAATGGTTATGGAGGCCCTCCTGGAGCAGGCCGAGGGCTGTGGCTTCCGGTCGGTGCGGCTGTTGCAGGCAGCCTACAACATGGTCTCCTTCAGCCTCTACTGCCGCTTGGGCTTCGCCGTGAAAGACGTCGTAGCCACTCTGAGAGGCAGACCACCCGCCGACGAGGACATCGCCGCCGTCGTCAGGGAGTGCACATTAGACGACCTGGACGATCTCGATCGGCTTAGCCTGGAAGTGCTTGCTTTTCGGCGACGTGGGGATGTGGAGATGGTGATGCCATTTATCCGACCACTGGTGGCTGAGCGTGAGGGGCGTCTCGTCGGATACGTCTGCCGCTTCCCCACTCCCAGCGGCATTTTTCTGGGACCGGCGGCAGCCAGGGATGAGCAGGCATTGAAGGACCTGATCGTTGGTGCGGCCCGGCTGATGCCCGGCAGCCTTAGGTTAGCTGTGCCGGTAAGCTGTCCGTCGCTGCTGCGCTGGGCGCTTCAGTCGGGTTTCTCCCTGGTGGAGCTGGAAACCCTGATGGTCAGGGGAAGCTATGAGGCCCCCGCCGGGGCGTACATGCCCTCGGCCTGGTATTAGACGCCGTCTCGGCCGTGTCCCGGTCCGCGAGTTCTAGTACTTTACCGCCTCGCCGTATCTCTCCCGCAGCACCGTCTTCAGAACCTTCATCGCCGGATTGCGCGGCAGGGCATCGATGAAATCGACCGACCTGGGCTTCTTGTAGCTGGCCAGATGCCCCTTGCAGAACTCGATGACCTCCTCCTCGGTCAGCGTTTCCCCTGGCTTGGTAACTACGATGGCCTTAACGTTCTCGCCCCACTGCTCATCGTGGACCCCGATGACCGCCGCCTCCAGGATCTTGGGGTGCTTGTACAGGACCTCCTCGACCTCCGCTGGATAGATATTTTCCCCTCCGCTGACGATCATGTCCTTCTTGCGGTCCACAACGTAAAGAAAGCCCTCCTCGTCCTGCCGCACTAGATCGCCGGAGTGGAACCAGCCGCCCCTGAAGGCCTCGGCCGTCCCTTCTGGGTTGTTGTAGTATTCCTTCATCATCGTGGGGCCGCGATAGATGGCTTCCCCCACCTCGCCCACCGGCACATCCCTGTCCTGGGCATCCACCACCCGGATCTCGATGAAGGGCAAGGCCTTGCCTACTGAGGCCACCTTTCGCGCCGCGTCTGAAGGCCTCAGCATGGAGACCATCGCATTCGTTTCCGTCTGGCCAAAGGCGTCGAAGATCTTCACGCGGGGAAACGCTTCCCCGATCCGTTTTCGTAGCTGGGTGGGCAGGACGGCCGCGCCTGAGAACCAAGCCTTCAGGGAACTGGTGTCGTACTTGTCCAGGTCGGGTAGCTGCAGCAGGAAGTTGGCCATGGCAGGAATCAGGAGAACTGAGTCGCACTTCTCCCGCTCCAAGAGCTGCATGATCTCCACCGGATTGAACACCTGCACCGGCAAAATGATCGTCGACGCAAAAAGGAGATAGGCCACGCAGGTGCCAAAGGAGGCTAGATGAAAGATGGGAGGGGCAGCACAAGCTCGCCAGGCCGACATGTCACCGATGTCGGATTCGCGGCTGACCTCAATGGTGGCCAGAGTCCAGATCATAACCTCACCCTTATGGGTGAGGACGGCTCCCTTGGGCCTGCCGGTCGTTCCGGCGGTATACATGATAAAGGCGGGGTCGTCTTCCTCCACCAGGACGAGCGGTTCATCGTCGGGATACTTCTGGAGAAGGCTCTCAAAATGAAGCATCCCTTCCACCGGCTTCTCGGTCACCGAGATGTACTGCCTAACCTGAGGGAGGTTCTTCTGAATCCCTCTGACAGTGTCAACAAAGGCCTCTCCCAGGATGAAAGCCACGGCATCGGCATTGTTGACGATATACTCGAGCTCTTCCGAATGGAGACGAAAGTTTAGGGGAACGGCTATTGCGCCCATTTTGGCCAGGGCGAAGTAGGCCTCCAGGAACTGGTTGCAGTTGAAGAGAAGAATGGCCACCTTCTCCCCTTTCTTAATTCCGATATCCATGAGGGCGTGAGCCAGCCGATTGATGCGGGCGTTAAACTCACGATAGGTCAGGCGTGTATCGCCGTAGACAACCGCCTGCTTGTCGGGAAACCGGCGGGCGTTACGGGCTATCAACTCCCCCAGAAGAAGCCTTTTCGCCAATGCTTCTTCGATCGCTTGCTTCGATTGCATAAACCTTCCTCCCAGGGCGCCTAGCGAAAACAAGGGCCCGGCTGTTCAGCCTGCCAGTAGCTTCCCTCTTCGAGGAAAATCGGCCGCTGGTGCCCCTGGCAGGACTCGAACCTGCAGCCAGCTGCTTAGAAGGCAGCCGCTCTGTCCGCTTGAGCTACAGGGGCATCCCTCTGCTTATCGACGGCCCTCTCCAATGTAGCAACCGCCTTCTGTCGTCGTCAACCTAGACCACGTTGACCACACCTGCCGCCTAGGCCCCCCGATAGACCGTCCTCACCTTGTGCAGAGGGATCAGGCCCCTTCCCACAGGGGTCACGCCCACGATCTCCAGCCCATCGAGGTCGGTAGAGGTGGTGACGTGCTTCTGAATCAAGCGGCCCAGGGGCTGGGCGCTCACCACGGCCAGCACAGCCGCCGCAAGGACATTGGGCAGGCGTTCGAATCGCCGCCGATTGCCCACAGCCAGCAGAGAGGCCAGCCCGGCCAGGACGCCAGCCACCGCCAGGTTGGTGCCGCAAAGAGGCGATACGGCCAGCTGCGACTCGCCTTGCTTGAGGCGAGCCAGCCCCTCGGCGGCGCACTCGCCGATCTTCTCGGCCGGGACGTTGCCGTAGATGTAGAAGCCGTCGAGGGAAGCCCGCCCCACCAGCCGCATGTGCTGTCCCACCCTGCCCAGCAGAATCGATACGGTGGCATGCTCCAGGGCATGATTACGACGGACACCAGCGATCAGCCTGGCCAGCATCTGAACCTCCGTGCCTCAGTATATCATGGCGGCCCCAGGCCATCCCCTAGCTCTTGGTGATGCCTGGCAGGAAGGACTGGGCGCGAACGTTGACAGTCACCGTGATGGTCTTAAGGCTGCCACCGGTGTAGGGCACCTCCAGGGTTATGGTGCCCACGTATTTGCTCTTGGGCAGGCCTGCCAGGTTGGCCTGAATGGTCAGGACAGATGTATCGCCCCCCAGATCCTTGCCCAGGGCCAGCCCTTGTTTCGCCGATAGCTGGAGCCACGAAGCCGAAGGGGTGGCCGTCCAGACAAGGACGCCGGTGCCAGAGTTGGAAATCGTTACTTCGCGGGATTGGCTCAGGCCCTCAGGGCGAGCAGTCAGCTCGACCTTGAGGGTGCTCACCTCCAGCGCAGGCGACCCCACTACCGCCGAGCGGTGCCCGTCCACCTCCGTCGGATCCACATGGGAGCCGGCAGGCCGCGGCATGTCCATATTGTCGTAGCAGTAGTCAGAGGAATCGCAGGCGAAGTTCTCCAGTCTTAGGGCTTCGGCGAAGTCCCTGTGCGACAGGTCGGGCAGGCTGACCTCCAGGGCGCGCCAGAGGGCAACCCCCCCTGGCTCGGGAGGATGAGCCATGCAGCCCAAAACAAGCTCCTGATAAGGGTACTGGGAGCGGTCGTGGCCGAAGCCATCGTCGAAGGGGCCACAGCTATAAGGGGTGCGCGGCCAGGCGGGAAAGCGAGGGTTGAGGGGATGGTTCACAAAGACGAAGCCGTTGTAGCCCCAGATAGCGTAGTACCAGTCCTCGATGACCTGAGGGTTGCGGTCGCCCACAATGGGGCGGAACTCGGTGGCCAGGTTCCACTTGTCGGCCAGAATGCGTGTGCCGCGGGCGATGTTGTAAGCGAAATGAGCAGCCGCCATGAGCTGCTCCCGCGTCGGTTCGCCGGTGGTGTTCTGCATGCCGCTGGTGACCTGCATGATGCCATAGCCGCAGTCACGAGAGATGAGGGCCGGGCCGATGCCCCCGTAGGGGACAGAGAAGGCCGCCTGGGACCACGTGCTCTCGATCCAGCCGATGGCCTTGAGGATAGTGGGGGGAATGTATGGCTCGGCCAGGCCGGGGCCGATAGGCGGGAAGGGCGTCGGCGAAGGGGTAGGGGAAGGGCTGGGAGAAGGCGTGGGGGAAGGAGTGGCGCTGAGGGTAGAGGTGGGAGTGCCTGTGGCCGTCGGCGAGCCCACGGGCGTAGCGGTCGCTGTCTCCGTCGGCGTCGGCGAGCCTACGGGCGTAGCGGTGGCCGTCTCCGTCGCCGTCAGCGAGCCTACGGGCGTAGCGGTCGCTGTCTCCGTCGGCGTCGGCGAGCCCACGGGCGTAGCGGTCGCTGTCTCCGTCGGCGTCGGCGGCACGGGGGTGCGGGGCACCCGTGGGCCCGTCTCCAAGGGAGGCAGGCCGAAGTAGAGGTCGCCGGGGAAGAGGCCATCGACAGCCGCCAACTCGAAGGTCTGGCTATAAACGGTGCGATAGTCCTCGGGGTCGTAGGCGATGACGTTGAACGGCCCCAGGGGGCTGCCGGTCGCCGGGCACAGATCGAAGTCGCCAGCCCGCGCTGGCGGCGACAGCCCGTCGGCCTGTAGCAGAAAAGCCAGGCTCAAGGACAGGACGACAACTATGAGACGTAGCCTACTGGGAACCACCGGGCAGCCAACCGATGAATTCTAGGTTGCCTTTGTCCGCCACCGCCTCCCGTCCCTCACCCAACTCGATGATCACCAGATGCTCCCGGCCGGGCTGGGCTGCCGAACTCCCCTCGAAGGAGCGTACGACCAGATAGTCGCCCTCGGGCGACCAGCCCGCCGGCACGTCAAAGCCCTGGTCAGGACCAGGTGTGACCTCCTCCAGCTCCCCTCCCGCCAGGGACACCAGCGCTGCCGCACCGGAGCCATCTTCAGGCGTCCTTCCTATTGCAATGCACTGGCCATCGGGGTGCCACAGGGGTTTGAAATGATTCCCAGCGTCCAGAGCCTCTGAGAAATCGGACAGGGGCTGCGGCTCTGCACCCTCGACAAGCTCGACCACGAAGGCCCGGATAGCTATCCAATCGTCCGTGGGCTGGCGAGCCAGATAGGCAACCCGCGTGCCATCGGGCGAGAGATGCCAGTCGCGGGCCGTCTCATCGCTGGCCTGAACCAGCAATCGAGAAGCCCCCCCTGTCGCGGCCACAGCCCCAAAGTGGGTACCGCTAAGGGTGATCTGAGCGAAATAGAGGAAGGCGCCATCGGGAGAATACCCTATGGGGAACAGCTCCAGCACATCATCGGCTTGCATCAGGAGCGTCTCGCTGCCGTCGCTCACGTC
>DAOUDQ010000353.1:0-7722 GCA_034431045.1 Dehalococcoidia bacterium
TACATGGGTAGGAACTCCTCCAGCCATGCTTCGTCAGGATGGAGGATGTCGTCCATGAAGTTGACGTAACGCATCTGCGGATAGGTGGATCGCAGTGCTTTGAGGTAGCGGATGGCGCCCGCGGGGCTGCGCGTTCTGGCGAAGGACCGCGGGTTGGGGTAGAGAGCCCGGATCTGGCGATTACAGCAGTAGGTGCAGCTATAGGGGCAGCCGCGGCTGACCCTGGCCAGGGCGGTGTACGTCTGGGACGAGACCAGGCGGCGGAAGTCGAACATGTCGAAATACGGGTACGGAAGCTTATCCAGGTCTTCGATGAAGGGCCTTGTGGGGTTGGCGACGACGCCTTTGTCGGTTCTAATGCGCAGGCTTGGGATAGTGGTGATGTCCTCGCCACGCTGCAGGCGGTCGCACAGCTCAACCATCGGGCGCTCGCCTTCGCCGATGCAGGCGATGTCGAACCCGCCAGCCAGTGTCTGTTCGGGCATCATCATGGCGTGCACGCCGCCGGCGACGATCAGGGGAACGCTTGCCTCCTTGGCCCAGCGGGCGTAGCGGGTGCTCATAGGGAAGATGGCGCTGCCGATGCTGAAGCCAGCGACGTCCGGCCCGTGACGGCGGACGGCTCTGACAAACTCGTCGCGCGTCACCGGATTCACGAGGTGGTACAGGGCTACCTGATGGCCGGCCTGGCGCAGGCAGCCGGCGATGGAGGCGATGCCCTCCTGGAACCAGCCGCCCGGGCTGCAGACAAGCTCACCCTTGCGGTTCTTCTGCGCCGCCAGGTCGATGTAGATGAACAAGAACTTCATGCAAGCCTGTCCATCGCGTATCCGACAACTGCCAGTCAACGGCGCGCCGGAACGATGACTTCGCCCATATACCATACCGTAGGGAGGGTTGCCAGGGGAAGACGAGCGCTGACAGGGCTCGCGAATATCTGGCAAACGAGTGCAAACGCACCGCCCGCCGACTGCCGCCCGAGGGCGCGCTTCTCACAGGCGGAGCCAGAGGCTAACCCTGCACCGCTGTCATCGCAGAGGTTCGGGCGGAGGCTGGACAGGCCGGCACGGCATGCGACAACAGCCTGAGCGTGCAGAGAATTGTCGTTTCATCACCAGAGAGGACAAGGTTGACACGAGATGAAGCCGGAAGTAGCATACCGTCCGTCGGGAGCGGTGCCCATTTGGGGGCACCAGATTAAAATGGGGAATCCCGGCTTGGCATCGCACAGCCTGCTCGCCGCGGGGTGCCACGGTGAAAGGACTGACGACCACCGCTGAGTCGACGCGGCAGCAACCTCGCCCCAGGCGATAGTTCCAGCGCACAGGAGGCACATAGCATGGTCACCACCAAACAGGACTTCGCGAAGGCTGTAGACGCTCTTGTGGAGAGGGGGGAGAGCATAGCGGCCAGCCTCTCGCCTGCCGACTGGCAAAAGACGGTCTACGAGGGTGGCTGGAACGTCAAGCAGGCCTACTGCCACCTGGCCGCAATGGCTGGGACCGCGTCCTTCCTCATCAACATGGCCGCCAGCCCGCTCCCTTCGTCCGGCGGCGGCCAAGGCGGCTTCGACGTCGATGCCTGGAACGCCCGCGAGGTGGCCGCCCGCCAGGACAAGCCCATCGAAGAGATCCTCGCCGAGCTGAAGTCGGGCTACGCCAGGAGCATCAAGGCCGTTGAGGCCACCAGCGACGAGCTGCTGGCCAAGGAGATGACCATGCCGTGGGGTGCCTCCGGCACCCTCGCTGAGATCCTCGTGAGCTCGGTCACTGGCCACAGCGCCGAGCACCTAGACGACATCGAGAGGGCGGTGCGAGGGGGCTAGGCGCTTGGCAAGCCTCCTCGCCCTGGAACTGCTTCAGGCGACGGATCTGCGGTAGGGGGCGCAGGTCGTGCTCGGCCAGCCCGCGACCGATCTGGGCGATGCTCAATAGTAATCCTCATTATGTGCCCTGGCATGAGAGGGTCAGTCCTGGCAGCAAGGTTTGCGGTAGTAGCTCTGGCTAGCCTCACGCTGTTGGCGATAGGGGCGGCTACCGGCGCCGGGCCTACCTATCCCAAGGAAGCAGCCGTAGTGACCACGCTGAGCCTCGAGCCCGATGGCTCCCAGCCTGTGGCCCTGGCGGTGAACTCCAGCACCAGCCGCATCTACGTGGCGAACGCCGGAAGCGACAACGTATCGGTCATTGACGGTGCAAGCAACACTGTCATCGCCACCATCCCCGTCGGTTCTACCCCCCGTGGCATAGCCGTCGATGCGAGGGCGAACAGGGTCTACGTCGCCAACAGCGGGAGCAGCGAGGTGGCGGTGATAGACGGCGAAAGCAATGAGGTCATCGCCGCGCTCCCTGTAGGCAAGCAACCCTGGGGCCTGGCAGCCGACTCTAATACGGGGCGCGTCTTCGTTAGTGATCGCAGTAGCAGCACTGTCTCGGTCATCGATGGCCGTCACAATTTTGTCATCGGCACCGTGTCTGTGGGGGATCTGCCGACAGGGGTGGCAGTGAACCCCGCCACGGGCCGCGTCTACGTGGCCAGTAGCGGGAGCGGCCATCTTGGAGTGGTCGATGGGGTATCTAACCTTCTGATCGCTACCTTGCCCTTGGCTGGCGGTTCGTCTGCTGAGGCTTGGGGCGTTGCGGTGGATAGCGGTTCCAATCGAGTGTACGTCGCTACGCCCGCTACGGAGGCAAGCGGCGCTGATGGCGGGACTATTGTGGTAGTCGACGCCAGCAACAACTCGCCTATTGGGTTTATCGTTATTCCTGGCCCAGCCGAGGCCCTGGCGGTCGACTCCGCGAGCGGTCGCATCTATGCGGGTAGCAGCTCCGACGACCGCATGTGGGTGATTGACACTCGTACTAACGTAGTGACCTCGGTGGTCAGCCTTGGGGGAGGCCTGTCGGCGATTGACGTCGACCTCGCCAGCGGCCGCGTCCACGTAGCCCACGCCGACAGCACCAGCCTCTCCTTCGTCTCCTGGATGCCCGGCGTCACGCTGGCCCCCGGCTGGACATACGCCTGCTATTTCGGCGATGAGCGGCCTCTGGACGATGCCCTGGCAGGCGCGCGCGAACATGTCTTGGCCGTCTACCGGCCGGGGCCGGACGGGGGCTACGATCGCTGGTTCCCTGGCAGGCCGGGCTTGAGCACTATTAGCACCGTTCGCCCCGGTGAAGCGCTATTCGTCCTGGCGGCCGACTACGCCCCCTGGGTGCAGGAGCCATCGGAGGACGGCAGCGATTTCGCCCTGGCGCCGGGCTGGAACAGCATATGCTACTCGGGGGAGAGCAAGGAAGCCACCGTAGCTGTAGGAGAAATGAGCGACCAGATCGCGGTCAGCTATGGCTTGGCCGCCGATGGCACCTGGCAGCGGTTTATCCCTGGAAGGCCCGAGCTTACGACTATGACCTACGTGCGGGGCTTTTCGCCGCTGCTCGTCCTGATTCCGACCCAGCAAGCGCCTGGGGCGGGAGCCCCCCAGGAGGAGGTGTCGGAGGAATTCCTGGCCCTGCAGGCCGCTCTGGAGGACAGGATCCGCAACTATTACGGCGACGTGGCCATATGTGTGACCGACCTTCAGACGGACGAAAAGGTCTGCGTCAATGGCGATGCGCTGCACAGGACGGGCTGCACCATCAACATGTTCGCCTTGTTCGTGGTGGTGGAGGAGTTCGAAGCCGGCAGGGCGAACCCCGAGGACTGGGCCTACTGGATAAAGATTGGCATTGGCCACAGCTCGCCGCCACAGGTGGCCGTCTTTCTCCAGGGCATCAAAGGATCGCTGGAGGAAGGCGTGAGGAGAGCCAATGAGCTAATGCAGAGCTGGGGGATGAGGGACTCCGTTTTCGGTTACGTGCCGTTCTATCCGGGGCGAGACTGGCGGCCGAACATCCTGACCGCTAGAGAGACCAACATGATACTGGCCAGGCTCTATCGAGGGGAGCTGTTCTCAGCCGAGTGGACTGCCTATGCCATCGGCCGACTCCTTGATATTAAGCCAGGCCTAAACTATGTGTTGCCCCTTTTTCTTCCGCCGGAGGTAAGGGTCGCTCACAAGATCGGCTACCACCCCGACTGGGATGGCTGGGTCTACAATGACGTCGGGATCGTGGTGATGGAACAAGGCGGCAAGCAGGTTGCCTACGCAATTTCCTACCTGTCGCAGGCGATGCCTTCTGAGTATGCAGCGTATATCTTCGGAGCACAGCTGTCGAGGATTGTATACGATTGGTTTGACCAGCGGTACTGATGCTGACTCAGGAGTAACGCCGCCGGGGAGCGAAGACCCGCGCCGCTAGCTGGGCTTGGTGCCTGCCAGGTACTGCATGGTGCCGTCGGGGTACACGGCCACCTTGGCTCCATCGGGATAGCTGGCTCGCAGCTCGTCCATCACCTCGCCCCAGTCCTTCGCCCAGGTGACCGATTGGGCGTCGGCGAACCAGTCCACACAGGTCAAGTCCTTCAGAGGGTTCAGCACAATGACCTTGAATGCGGAGGGGGGTATCGTCCGCTGGACGTATTGTCTGCCGCCATAGGTTTTGCCAAAGCTACGGAGCAGGTAGTGGGTGATCTGGCCCTCCGGCGCATTCATGATCAGCACTATCGTCCCTCCCGGCAGCTTGATAGACCGTATGGCAGCGAGGATGGAGATCCCCGCTTCGTTAGCCTTGGCAAAGGAGTTGCTCACCGCTATGTCCGCCCCCGAGATGCCCTCGCTGGCATACACCTCCTTGGCCAGCTTCACCCCCTCTTGATGCTCCAGCAGCGGGTCCCCCACAAACAGGGCCGAGACCTGCCCCCGCATGTTGAACAGGGCGTCGACCTTCACGTCGAGGTCGGCCATCCTGGCAGCCTCCTCGGCGTCGAAGCGCATGACGTTCTCGTCGTAGTTTCCCATGCCCGTGGTCTGGGGGGCGCTGGCCATGACCTCCCTATGAAAATGGTCGATGCTGTCGATGTGGGCCACCCCTGGAAGAATGATCTTGCTTCCGCCCCCGAAGCCAAGCTGAGGGTGGGAGATGATGCAGCCGACGCCGATCTTGAGGTCGCAGCTCATGACCTCGCGGTTGACCGCCAGGGGCGTGCCGCGGCTGGTCTTGCCTAGCGGCGTGCAGTTCTCGTAGGGGTTGTGATTGTAGACGGGGTAGCGCTCCAGAATCTCCTGCCCTAGCTTCTTGCGCAAGGCGTGATTGTCGTGAGCCCCGTGGGTGCCCAGGGCGGCAACAAAACGGATGTGGTCATCAGGGATGCCTGCCTCTTTCAGCTCGGCCAGGATGAAGGGAGCGATCTCACCGATCGGAGTGGGACGGGTGAAGTCATCGAAGATAATGACCGCCTCCCTCTTGCCCCGCGCCAGCTCCCGGATCCGCTGCGTCCCGATGGGATTATCGAAGGCTCGCTCCATCTCCTGCGGGCGTAGCCTTGGCCGGTCGTGGCCCTTCGGGGGCAAGAAGTGAACGTCCCAGAAGTCAGGGAAATCCAGCTCCAGCTCGCTATTGCCGTACCAGAGAAGCTGCGGCACCTTAAGCTTCATGGCTCCCCTCCTGTGGCTCCCGATTCCCCTGGCAATTGACTTGTCGGCTACCCCATGCCCGGGGTACCGCCTAAGCCCGACGATGGGGACCTATCTAGCCTGGTCTACGTCGAAGATTGTACACTGACTCTCGCGTCCCAGGAAGACGCACGGCCTGGAGGGGCTGGCTTTCCCAGCGTCGCAGAGCGGAGTTGACAGCCGTTCGCTGGGGTGCTAAGGAATGAACAGTTATCGGCTGTTCAGTGGGGGAAGGAGACATGCGAGAGAACGCGGTAAAACGGCTCTGGCAGCAGGACAAGCCGGCCCTCGGGGGCTGGCTCACTATCCCCAGCGCCTTCTCGGCCGAGGTGATGGCTCACCAGAACCTCGACTGGCTGTGCATCGACATGCAGCACGGACTCATCGACTACGACACGGCCTTGGCTATGCTCCAAGCCATCTCTACTACGGCGACAACCCCTTTCGTGCGCGTGCCTTGGAACGATTCGGCTATCATCATGAAGATGCTGGACGCAGGGGCCTACGGAATCATAGTGCCTATGGTGAACAGCCGGGCAGAGGCTGAGGCAGCCGTCGCTGCCTGCCGCTATCCGCCTCAGGGCATTCGCAGCTTTGGCCCCGTTCGCGCCGTCTATTACGCTGGCCTAGACTACTTTGCCTATGCCAACCAGGAGGTGCCCTGCATACCCCAGATAGAGACCACGGCCGCCCTGGAGAACCTGGACGAGATTCTCAGCGTGGAGGGCGTTGATGCCGTCTACATCGGGCCGATGGACCTGAGCATCTCCCTCGGCGCGCCGCCGCAAATGGACGGCGACCTACCCGCCTATGCCGAAGCGCGCCAGCGCATCCTGGAGGCATGCCGCCGCCGCAACGTTGTGGCTGGCATCAACTCCACCGCCACGACCGCCCCCAAGCGCATCGCTGAGGGATTTCGCATGGTCCTGGTCTCCTCCGACTCCGGCGCCCTGGCCCGAGCGGTGGGGGAAGACGTACGGGCGGTTCGTCGGGCCGAACCTGGGGCTCCCGCCGGCCCCACGTACTAGTAGGGCGGCCTCCGCCGCTAGCCAAAGGAGCAAGCCTGGTGTCTGATCTGCAGCGATTCTCCGCCGCCGATCTTATGGACTTCGTCGATCAGGGCCTCCAGCGAATGGATGTGCCGCCCGACGACGCCCGCCTGGCGGCCAAGATCCTGGTGGAGGCCGACCTGATGGGTATCGAATCCCACGGCGTCGCCCACCTCATGACTCATCCCAGTTACGCGCTGGGATTTAGGCAGGGGCTGGTCAACCCCCGCCCCAACATCCGGGTCGTGCATGAGACTCCTTCCACAGCGCTCGTGGACGGCGACGGCGGCCTGGGCGCTGTCGTTGGCTATCGGGCGATGTCCATCGCCATCCAGAAGGCGAAGGAGTGCGGGACGGGCATGGTGGCCGTGACGAGGAGTCGCCACTACGGGGCTGCCGGGTACTACGCGCTGATGGCCGTTCCCCACGACATGATCGGCCTGGCCACCAGCAACAGCCCTCCCTTCGTGGCGCCCACCTTCGGGCGAGGGCGCATGCTCGGTACCAACCCCATTGCCGTGGCCGTACCTGTCGCCAGCGGCTATCCCTTCCTGCTGGATATGGCCACCAGCGCCGCCGCCCACGGAAAGTTTGAGATGGCCAGGAAGGAGGGCAAGCCGATCCCCCCAACCTGGGGAGCAGATGAGGAGGGCAACCCATCGACCGACATTACCCAGATCATGAGGACGGGCTGGCTGCTGCCTCTAGGCTCGACGCCTGAGGCTGCCTCCTACAAAGGTTACGACCTGGCTATGGTGGTCGACATTCTCTCCGGTGTTCTGCCCGGGCTCGGCTACAGCCTCCACATCGATTACATCAAGCACGAAGTCGGCCATTTCTTCGGGGCCATGCGGGTCGACGGCTTTCGTCCGGTCGACGAGTTCAAGGCGATGATGGACGAGATGCTCCAGACGTTTCGCAGCGCGCCCACCGTGGCGGGGGCCGAACGGGTGTTGGTCGCTGGCCAGCGGGAATTCGAGGCCCGCGAGGAGCGCCTGGCCAAGGGCATCCCCCTCCATCCGCCGGTGGTGGGCATGCTACAGCGGCTGGCCGACGAAGTGGGCCTGGCCATGCCGGAGCCCCTGCCCGCGGAGCCCTCACAGTAGGCGCCGCTCCGCT
>DAOUDQ010000354.1:0-3936 GCA_034431045.1 Dehalococcoidia bacterium
CTGCCCGCCACCAAGGCCGGCCCTAAGGAGATGCTGCCGCTGGTGGATAGGCCGGCCATCCAGCACGTGGTAGAGGAGGCGGGCAAGGCTGGCCTGGAGCAGATCATCATGGTGACCGCTGGCGCCAAGCGCGCGGTGGAGGATCACTTCGACCGGGATCTCGAGCTGGAGCGGTGGCTGGAGCGGAAAGGTAGCGGGCAGCAGGCAGAGGAGATGCGTCGGCTGGCCGAAATGGCCGAAATCGTCTGCGTGCGCCAGAAGGAGCGCTTGGGCATCGGTCACGCTGTGCTCATGGCGCGCTCGCTGGTGGGGGACGAGCCCTTCGCCCTCTTTTTCCCCGACGATATCATCGAGAGCGAGGTGCCGGCTATCAAGCAACTGATGGACGTCTTCTATCGGCATGGCGGCAGCGTCCTGGCAGTGCAGCGCCTGCCCTCCGAGGAGCTCCCCCACTACGGCGTCATCGAGCCCAAGCCGCTGGAGGAGAGGGTCTATCAGGTGCTTGGCATCGTGGAGAAGCCGTCGGCTGAGGAAGCCCCGTCCGATCTGGCCACCGTCGGCCGCTTTGTGCTGACGCCGGCCATCTTTCCCGCCCTGGAGCGCACGGCGCCGGGTGCTGGTGGCGAGATCCAGCTCACCGATGGCATTGCCCTGCTGCTGGGCGAGGAGCCGGTCTTCGCCTGTCGCTACGAGGGGGAGAGATTCGACGTGGGGCGCCCTCTCGGGCTCCTCAAGGCTTCGCTATCGATGGCCCTGGGCAGGCCCGACTTGGGGTCGGAGCTGCGGCGCTACCTGCGGGAGTTGCTGGCGGGAGAGGAGAGCCGTGACTGAGCAGAACAGTCTGCAAGACCGATGGGCGCTCATCCTGGGCGCCTCCAGCGGCATGGGTGCGGCCACCGCCCTGGAGTTGGCCAGAAACGGAATGCACATCTTCGGCGTCCACCTCGATCTGCGGGCCACCCTGCCCAACGCCGAGCGGGTGGTGGCCGAGATCGAGGAGATGGGCCGGGAGGTCATCTTCTTCAACATGAACGCCGCCGACGCCAGGAAGCGAACCCAGATCCTGGACGCCATGGAGGAGCGGCTGAAAGCGGAGAAGGAGCCGTCCTATGTGCGGGTGATGCTCCACTCCCTGGCCTTCGGCACCCTCAGGTCGTACGTGCCCGACAACCCCAAGGAGGCGGTCAGGCAGGCCCAGATGGAGATGACCCTGGACGTGATGGCCCACAGCCTGGTGTACTGGGTGCAGGACATGGTCTACCGGGGCCTTCTGGGGCCGGGCAGCAAGGTCTTCGCCATGACCAGCTCCGGCTCGACTCGCGTCTGGCCGGAGTACGGCCCCGTGGGCTGCGCCAAGGCCGCCCTCGACTATCACGTCCGCCACCTGGCGGTGGAGCTGGCGCCTAGGGGCATCGCCGTCAACGCCATCCGAGCGGGCATCACCGAGACCCCCGCCCTGCGCAAGATCCCCGGCCACCAGCAGATGCTGGCAGTGGCCGCCGCACGCCACCCCAGCCGCCGTATTACCACCACCGAGGACGTGGCCCGCGCCATCGTCGTCCTGTCCGACGAGCGGGCGGCCTGGATGACGGGGAACATCGTCGGCGTGGACGGCGGCGAGGACATTGTCGCCCACTAGGGGCGAGCTACTTCCCCAGCCGCAGCAGTGCCATGAAGGCTTCCTGAGGGATGTCGACGTTGCCCACCCGCTTCATCCGCTTCTTGCCCGCCTTCTGCTTCTCCAAGAGCTTCATCTTGCGGGTCACGTCGCCGCCGTAGCACTTGGCCAGCACGTTCTTGCGGATGGGCCTTATCGTCTCGCGGGCGATGACCCGCCCGCCGATCGCCGCCTGGATGGGCACCTCGAATAGCTGGCGAGGGATCAGGCTGCGCAGCTTCTCCACCAGCGCTCGCCCCTGGCGCTGAGCCCTATCGGCGTGGACGATGGCCGAGAGGGCGTCCACCGGTTGCTGGTTCACCAGGATGTCCAGCTTCACCATCTTCGCCGGGGCGTGGTGAGAGAAGGTGTAGTCCATGCTGGCGTAGCCCTGGCTGCGAGCCTTGAGTTGGTCGTAGAAGTCCAGCAGCATCTCCGACAGGGGCATCTGGTACTCGAGCAGCACCCGTCGCCCCGTGGCGCCCTCCAGGGGGCCATGCTCCAGGTAGTCCATGCGCTTGAACTCGCCCCGGCGGCCGGTGACCAGCTCCATCAGCGGCCCGATGTAGCGGTCGGGGGTGATCACGCTGACGTTCATCCAGGGCTCCGAGATCTCCAGCACCTCCTCGATGCGGGGCAGCTTGGCCGGGTTGTCCACCGCCATCTCCTGGCCGTCGGCCGTCAGCACCCGGTACTCCACGCTGGGGGCGGTCACCAGGATGTCGAGGTCGTACTCGCGCTCCAGGCGCTCCTGGACGATGTCCATGTGCAAAAGGCCCAGGAAGCCGCAGCGGAAGCCCGGCCCGAGGGCAATGCTGGACTCCGGCTCGTAGCTGAGGGCGGCGTCGTTGAGGCGCAGCTTGTCGATGGCGTCGCGCAGGAGGGGGAACTCGTCGGCGTTGGCGGGGTAGAGGCCGGCGAAGACCATGGGCTTGGCCGGGCGATAGCCGGGCAGGGGCTCCGAGGCGGGGGTGTCGTCGTAGGTGATCGTATCGCCCACCCGACAGTCGCGCACCGTCTTGAGGCCGGTGGCCACGTAGCCCACCTCGCCGGTGGTGAGCCGCTCGGTGGGGGCGAAGGCGGGCCGAAAGACGCCCACCTCCAGGGGGTCGAGCTCGCGCTGGTTGGACATCAGGCGCAGCAGGCGACGGCCGGTGGAGAGAGCCCCGTCCACCACCCGCAGGTAGGCGATGACCCCCTTGTAGGGGTCGTATTTGGAGTCGAAGATGAGGGCCCGCAGGCGGGCCTGCACCCGACCGCCGGGGGGCGGGATGCGCTGCACCACCGCCTCCAGCACCTCCCGCGTGCCGATGCCCTCCTTGGCCGAGGCGAAGATCATCTCTTCCTGGCCGTAGCCCATGACGGCTGCCATCTCCTGGGCCACCCGCTGGGGCTCGGCGTTGGGCAGGTCGATCTTGTTGATCACGGGGATGGTGGTCAGGTTGTGCTCCATGGCCATGTAGACGTTGGCCAGGGTCTGGGCCTGGATGCCCTGGCTGGCGTCGACCACCAGGATGGCCCCCTCGGCGGCGGCCAGGGCGCGCGAGACCTCGTAGGTGAAGTCGACGGGGCCGGGGGTGTCGATGAGGTTCAGCTCGTAGTCCTGGCCGTCCTCGGCCCGATAGCGCATGCGCACGGCGGTGGCCTTGATGGTGATGCCCCGCTCGCGCTCCAGGTCCATCTGGTCGAGCACCTGCTCGGCCATCTGCCGCGGCGGGATGGTGGCGGTGAGCTCCAGCATGCGGTCGGCCAGGGTGGACTTGCCGTGGTCGATGTGGGCGATGATGCAGAAGTTGCGGATGCGGGCCTGGTCCATATCAGGGCTATCGTAGCATGGGGACAGAAGGGCTTCAATGTGGGGGGCCTCTCGCCCTCGAGCGACAGGCCGCCAGGCCGAAGATGGCGCCCGGCTATCTACACCCTGTGGCAGGCCACCCAGTGCTCCTTGGCGCTGGTGCCCATGTTGCGCCATTCGGGGAGGCGCTCCCGGCACTGCCCGATGACGATGGGGCAGCGGGTGTGAAAGACGCAGCCCGGCGGCGGCCGCATCGGGCTGGGCACGTCGCCTGTCAGGATGATGCGCTCTCGCTTGGCCTCCACCAGCGGGTCCGGGATGGGGATGGCCGACATCAGGGCCTTGGTGTAAGGGTGGAGGGCGTTCTCGTACAGTTCCGCCCGGTCGGCCAGCTCCATCAGCTTGCCCAGGTACATCACCGCCACCCGGTCGCTGATGTGGCGCACCACCGACAGGTCGTGGGCGATGAACAGATAGGTGAGGT
>DAOUDQ010000355.1:0-2943 GCA_034431045.1 Dehalococcoidia bacterium
ACCGTGAGCCAGGCCGAGGAGATCCGCCAGGGCCACCAGCGCCTGCAGGAGGCCCGCGCCCAGGATGCCGAGCTGAGCCGCGTTCACGCCGCCCTGATGGAGCTGCGGATTGAGGAACAGGGGCTGCAAAGACAGATCGAGCTGGCCCAGCAGGAGCTGACGAACGAAGCTCGCAACAAGGCAGGCCAGGTCGAGGACCTCGCGGCGTGGGCGGGCGCTCTGCCCGGCTGGCGCGAAGAGAAGGAGGCGGCGAGCGCGGAGCTGACCGGGCTAGCCTCACGGGAGGACGAAGTGGCAGCCATGGGCCAGGAGGAGCGCCAGGCCCTGGCCGAAGCCCAGAGCCTGCGTGCCACCAATCAGCAGCTCCAATCGGAGATCCAGGAGTCGCAGCGCAGGGCGGAGGAACTAGCAACCGCGGGTGCCCGCTGCCCCCTCTGCGGCACCGACCTGGGCGAGGAGCAAGTGCACCACATTTGCCGCCACTATCGCCTGGAGGAGGAAGACAAAGAGCACAAGCTGCAGGAGAACGAGGAGCAGGCTGGCGAGCTGTCGCGGCAGGCAGAGGAGTTGCGTCGACGGATCGCCGCTCTGGAGGGCGATCTGCGCCAGCGGCGCAGCGAGCTCGACCAGCGCCTGGCCCTTCTCGAGCAGCAGATCGAGCAGGGGGAGGCAGCCGAAAAAGAGCTTCCCGGTGCTCGCCGTGAGCTGGCCGCCCTGGAGGAGCGCATCGCCAACGAGGACTATGCCCACCAGGAGCGCCGCCGACTCCAAGACGTGCGCCGGGAGATGGCCGCCCTGGCCTACGACCCCCGCGCTCACGAGGAGGCTCGTCGCCAGATGGAGGAGCTGGCCGAGTTCGAGGAGCGCTTCCGCCAGCTAGGCCAGGCGGAGAAGCTCCTGGAACGGGAACAGCAGGCCCTGGCGGCCGCTGAGGAGAACCGTGACCGCTGGCAACAGCGCGCCGAGGAGGCCCGCCAGGAGGTGGAACGGCTGCAGGCAGAGGTGGCCGGGCAGCCAGACGTGGAGCCGCAGCTAGCAGAGGCTCGCCAAAGGCTTGAAGGCCTGCGGGATGTGGAGCGCAGGCAGCGTCAGGGTCTGGGCGCCCTCCAGCAGGAGCTCGACCGCTGCCGCGCCCTGGAGGAGGAGCGGCGGCCGAAGCTGGAGGCCCTGAACCAGGCCGGCAGCCACAAAGCGATCTACGACGAGCTGGCGGTGGCCTTCGGCAAGAACGGGGTGCAGGCCCTGATCATCGACGGCACTCTGCCCGAGATCACCGACGAGGCCAACCGTCTCCTCAACCAGATGACCAACGGGCGCATGTCCGTAACGATGAGCACCCAGCGCGAGACACAGCGGGGGACGATAGTGGAGACGCTGGACATCAAGATCGCCGACGAGCTGGGGACGCGCAGCTACGAGATGTTCAGCGGCGGCGAGGCCTTTCGCATCAACTTCGCCCTGCGCATCGCCCTGTCCCGACTGCTGGCCCGACGGGCGGGAGCGCCCCTGCCCACGCTGGTCATCGACGAGGGGTTCGGCACCCAGGACAGCGCCGGCCGCGAGCGACTGGTCGAGGCTATCCACGCCATCCAGGACGACTTCCGCTGCCTGCTGGTCATCACCCACATCGACGAGCTACGCGACGCCTTTCCCGTACGCATCGACGTCACCAAGACGCCCGAAGGCTCGACCATCGCCGTGGTGTAGACCTGCGGGCAGGCGCACAAAACGAAAGGCCGTCCGGGGGAGCTTGCCCCCGGGCGGTCTGGCGAGATCGTCTCAGGTTACGAGGCGGGCTTCAGTTGGTTGACGCGCGCCCTAACCGGGGCCTTGTCCTTGAACCAGTTGGCGTTGAGCTCAGTGTACTCCTTCCAGTTGTCGGGCACATCGTCCTCAGCGAAGATGGCGGTCACGGGGCAGGCCGGCTCGCAGGCGCCGCAGTCGATGCACTCGGCAGGGTCGATGTAGAGTATGCGGTCCTGGCCTTCGTCGTAGTGGATGCAGTCTACCGGACACACCTCCACGCAGGCCTTGTCCAGCACATCGATGCAGGGCTCACAGATAACGTACGTCAATCGGCCACCTCCTTTTTGGCAAGAAAAGGCTGGAGAAATTACACGAATTTCCTCTTCGCAGCGATGTTAGCCAAAAGGCGGGCAGCAAGTCAAGGGGTGGGGAGGGGAAGTTGGGAGGAGTTGGGGGGAGGGGCGGGGCGAAAGCTGCGGGAGATGGAGGGAGAAGCGCGTACTAGATAGGGCGATGCCCCGAGCCGTCGAGGAAGAAGAACTCCACTGGATGGGTTAAGGATCGAACTCTGTCTAGGTACCGTTCGGCTACTTCGGCGTCTCGTCCGAAGACCATGAAGACCTTCTCGGCCTTGACCTTTTGGAGAAGCCAGATGCACTCGGCGATGGCCTGCCACTTTGCGGCAGGCGCGGGGATATTCTTGAGCCATTTAGCATCGCCGACGTACTGGAGGTCGGGACTGACAAGGTCAAACACCCACGGCACTTCACCCCCGACCTTGACCGGCCGCTTCTGAAGGTGGACCCCCCACAGTTCGGAGAAGTAGCGCTGAGCATACGCCTCAAATGTCCTCCAATCAGTGACGTCCGGTATCGGCCTAGCCACAGGATCGCCTCGCTAGTCCGTCGTTGCCACCCTTTCCCGCTCCGCATGCCTCGTCAGTATACCACGCAGGTACTGGCCGGTGAAGCTGGCCTCCACCTGGGCCACCTCCTCCGGCGTGCCCTCGGCCACGATCTCGCCGCCGCGGTCGCCGCCCAGGGGCCCCAGGTCGATGATGTGGTCGGCGCTCTTCACTACGTCCAGCTGGTGCTCGATGACCACCACCGTGTTGCCGGCGTCCACCAATCGATGCAGCACCCGCAGGAGGGCGTTCACGTCCAAGAAGGAGAGGCCGGTGGTGGGCTCGTCGAGGAT
>DAOUDQ010000356.1:0-1816 GCA_034431045.1 Dehalococcoidia bacterium
GCGCCGACTGATACCAGGCACTGACCCGAAGCTGCCAGGCATCCTCCTTGCCATTGAGGTAGGCCGCCGCCTGCTCCATTCCCTCCCCCCAGCCCACCAGCAGCGCCTTGGTCGCCAGCCTGGCACCGCCGGCGAAGGGGTTATAGTAGGAAAGGTAATAGGGATAGCTCGACAGAGCCTGCCCCAGTTGGGTCGCTGCCAGGATCGCTAGCCCTATCGGCTGGTAACGTGGCTTCCGGAACAGGGCCAACCGCCGGCCCAGCCAGACCAACCCCCAGGCAGCCAGCAGGTCAACCAGGGGGAAGACGGGCAACAGGTAGCGATCAAACTTCTTGGCTCCCAGGGTCATGAAGACAGAGAAGAGAAGAATGAATCCCCAGAGCGTCCCCAGCAGTCTTCGTTTGTCCCTACGACAAGCATAGAGGAAAGGCAATAGGGGTAGCAACGAAATGGTGAGGCCCAGCAGGGTCCAGGGAGTAGCTCGGAAGAGCCAGGCCAGGGGATAGAACAGAGGCCCAGGATCGTCGGTGGGATGGCCCAGGAAGAAGTTCTCGTTCTCGTGGGGAGCTAACCCCTGCCCCAGGATGCCCTGCCACACCTGGCCCAGGGTCGCGCCCGGGGCCACCCACAGGGCAGGCCACAGGGCGAACGCAACCAGGAAGGCAACAAGCCCCCACAGGACAAGCCACCATCCGGCGCGATAGCGTCGGCCTGCCCCGGCGCCCCACGCCACGATGAGCAGCCCTCCGAAGGGAAGCAGAAGAAGGCCGGGTGATTTGGACAACAGCGCCACACCGGTACACAAAGCCGACAGGAGGAGCCAGCGCATGTCAGATCCGGGGCTGCGAAGGTGGAGCAGCAGGGCTAGCAGGGACAGCGTCGCAAAGGTGGTGAGCAAGGCGTCCAGATGCAGCAGGCGAGAGTGGGCCAGGTAGAAGGGATCGAGGCCAATGAGCAGGGCAGCCACCAGCGCCACCTGTCGGCCAAAGAGGCGCGCAATCAGCAGGCACATGAGGCACAGACCCGCCCAGTTGACCAGCGCGGTCAGCCATCGCGCGCCGAAGACGATCCCCGCCAGATCCCTCCCCCCACCGGCCATCCTCAGCGCGAGGGACGCTGCGCCCAGCCACATGGTAAGCACGCCTGGGTGCTGGGCCTGATAGGTTTCATCCAGGTTCCCTGTCCGGAGCGCCTCCGCGAACCGTTGGGCTCGCAGCGCCCATAATTGCTCGTCAATAGTCAGGAAGGAACGTAGGGAGGCCAGACGCAGAGCCAGGCAGACCACCAAGACAAGGGCAACAAGTGACCCCCAGCCCACAAAGCGCTGTATTCGACCTCTCGCTCCATGAGTTGGGGAGTCCCTTTCGTGGCCGGCCGCGCGGCCCTCAAGACCCCCGCACTGGAGGGCCTCGCCTGTGAGTCTCTCCAATGACGTTGAATATGGATGTGAGGAGCTAGGAAAATACTGCAAATCGAAGGTTCCTCGAACTCAGTTCACAGCTACAGTGATCGGTGGCTCCAGAAAGAAAAGGCTGTCACCCAGCAAGTGGCCATCGGCAGTCCAAATGGGCAGCCGGTGGCCGGTCTGCCAGAGGTACAGGCCAATAGCCACCCGGTATTCACCTGGCGCGGCATGTTTCGGTACCGTCACCTCGTACTCGTCGGGGATGAGCATGCCAGGCGGCCAGCGGGAGGTGGGAAAAGAATTGTGCCAAGGCATGCTGTCGGCCTGGGATCGCAGTGTCCGCGATTCATCCAACAGATGTACAAACGCCGTATAGTCCCCGGCTATGGGAGCCTCGGCCCGCCAGTAGAG
>DAOUDQ010000357.1:0-5491 GCA_034431045.1 Dehalococcoidia bacterium
TCGGGCTCAGCAGCCCATTTATGGGCCCCCGACATGATCCACAGGTCTGGCACCCCTTTTTCGTTGAGGTCCTCCCAGACAGCCGAATGAGCGGCCGTCCCCAGGCCGGCGATGATGGCGAAGACCTTGTCTCGCTCCACCAGCTTCTTGACCGCCTCCACCGCTGGGGCCGGGAGGTACTGATCGTCCTCTATCTTGAAGACGATCTGGCGGCCGCAGACGCCCTCTTCTTCCGCATTGACGTACTTGAAGTAGGCTTTGGTGCCCGCGATGACGGGAGCGTACGCCGCCCCATAGGTGCCGCTAAGGGCGAAGTGGGTGCCGAGGATTATCTCTGTGTCGGTAATGCCGGGGACCTCCGCCGCAGCCGTAGGGGTGCCGGTGACCGCAGCGGTAGGTGTGACAGTGGGGGTTCCCTCCTCTTCTTCCTCCTCGCAGGCCACTGCCAGCACCAGCAACAGCGCTGCTAGGGCGAGGAACATCAGCCAGAATCTGCCTAGCTTCCGCACGGCTCCTTAGCCTCCTTTCTTGGCTATTTCGCGCCTGCTCGCTCTGCTAGGGACGATGCTACCACTAATACAATGCCAAAGTGAACCCGCCGAAGGGCCGCCAGTGGCCGTCCTCGGCTCGGTTCATCTGAAGCGTCTGCAAAGCAAAGTAACTGCCTGGGCCGAGGGTGAAGTCCATACCCTCAGGAGAGACAGATGCCTTGAAGTGCTTGAAGGGGTTCTGCCACATCCATCAGCCCTTCCCGTGTGAGGTTGTCACAAGCTCTGCTGAAAGCCCTCCGCCTAGCCGCTGTCGCCGCCCTTCCATTTTTGAGCGTCCGAATGCTCGTCGGAGGGCCCACCGAAGGAACCCGGTCCCGGCGGTCCCGTGCTCCCTCTGAGGGCCTCGACCCAGCGGCTGTAACCACCTGCCACGCCGCGCCTGAGCGCCGGGATCCAGAGCTCCCCGGTAGTGAAGAAGAAAATGCCGCCGCCAACACCCACGCCTACCTCTCCGGCACCCAGCTGGGCTCCCGTCAGGGCGATGGCCACCCACACGGCTACTCCGATCACGAGCTCGGCAACCTGCCTGGGTGGCCTGCTAGACACCCACCTACCGAAACGGCGGATGGCGCCCGCTATACCGAAGGGCATGAAAGTCACTACCAAGATGAGGAAAATGCCGTACATGACCCAAGGGGCCTGCTCGGCCATGGCTCCCTCACCTAACGGCAAGAAGTCCGACAGGTCGTCTACCACCTCGAAGGTGATGGCGCCGACGATGGAGCCCAGGATGGAAGCCAGGCCGCCCACAACAATGGTAGTCAGGAAGTTTATGGACTTCAGGACGTCGAAGCTCTCCGGGCTGATATACCCCACAACCTGAATGTAAGTGCCGCCAGCAATGCCGGCGAAGACGGCGCTGATGGCGAAGGCCAGGGTCTTGTAGCGAGGCACGTTGATACCCATCGCTGCCGCTGCCACCTCGCTGTCCCGGATGGCCACGAAGGCCCTGCCCACTCGGCTACGGATGATGTTCCAGGCAAACAGGGTCATAATCACGGCGATCAATAAGGCCAGAAAGTATGTCCACTCGTCCTGGCTCAGCATGTCCTCCAGGAATCCTGGCGGGGTTGACCAATCGCCCCTCACGCCGATCCCCTGAGTGCCGTGTGTCAGGCCATCGTACTTTTTTAGAACCTGGGGGATGGCCAGGGCCAGGGCCATCGTGGCGATGGCTAGATAGAACCCCCTCAGTCGCAGGGCCGGAATGCCGATGACTAACCCCAGGACACCGGCCGTGATGCCAGCCGGGATTATGGTCGCCCAGAAAGGCCAGCCATGGTCCACCATCAGAATGGCCACTGTATAGCCCCCGGTGGCCACAAAGGCGGTGTGGCCCAAGGAGATCTGGCCGTTGTAGCCCGTGAGGATGTTGAGGCCCAGGGCCACCATCGCCCAGACAGCGATCATGCTGGCTTGAAAGGTGCGATAGGTGCCGAACCGGAGGGGCAGACCCTCGGGCAAGACGTGGCTGAAGGGCACCCAGTAGATCAGGAAGAAGCCAAGAAGGATGATTGCTAAGAGCTTGAGCGCCAGGGGCGAGCGTAGTCGCATCATACTCGCCTCAGGGCGCGCCTACCAAAGATACCGCTCGGTCTGATTACCAGCACCAGGAAGATGATGACGACGGTCACTGTTAGGCTCATGTCGGGCCCCAGCCAACTCTCAGGGCTATAGGTTCCCACCAGACTCTCGGCTACGCCGATGACAAGGCCTCCCACTACCGCCCCCAAGGGGCTGTCCAAGCCGCCCAGGACGGCGGCGGCGAAGGCATAGAGGAGAACGGGCAGCATCATGGGGGGCTGGAGCAGAAGCAGGGGGGCAACGAACAACCCTGCCACGGCCCCGACAGTGGCTGAGAGGGCCCAGCCCACGGTCAGCATGCGGCCAACGCGGATGCCCATCAGGCGGCTGGCCACCGGGTTCTGAGCGGTGGCTCGCATGGCCAGACCGAGGGGGGTGTACTGGAAGAAAAGATATAGGCCTATCATGATCAGTGCTGCAAAGAGCATGATCGCCAGGTCGTGCATGCTGAGGACAGTGGGCCCAATCTCAATCGTATCGTCGCTAATGGGATAGTAGCGAAAGCCTTTGGGTTGGCCACCCCAGACTATGGTTGCTAGGTTGTTCAAGATGGCGAACAGTCCCAGGGTGACGATGATGATGTTCAGGGTGGGCGCTCCCTCCACCGGCCGTATGACCACCCGCTCGATGAAAGCACCGAGGACAGCCGCCAACAGTAGGGTGAGGGGAAAGACGAGCCAGTAGTGCCCCCAATGAAGCATCGACCAGGCCACAAAGGCGGTGAACATAGCCAGCTCACCCTGAGCGAAGTTGATGACAGTGGTAGAGCGATAGATAAGGACGATGGCCAGGGCCAGCAGTCCATAAATACTGCCGGTGGCCAGGCCAGTCACCACCTGCTGCCAAAACGCGTCCACTTCGGCTCTCCCCCGTTCCTAATAGCCCAGATAAGAGCGCCGCACCGCCTCGTTCTCTCGCAAGTTCTCGCAGGTGTCGGCCAAGACGGTACGTCCCGTCTCCAGAACGTAGCCGCGATGGCCGATGGCCAGAGCAAGGCTGGCGTTCTGCTCTACTAGGAGGATGGTCATTCCCTGGGTTCGGTTGATAGTCTCGATGATGCGGAAGATCTCTTGGGTGACCATAGGGGCCAGGCCCATGGACGGCTCATCGAGCAGGAGAAGGCGAGGGCGAGCCATTAGTCCGCGGGCCATGGCCAGCATCTGCTGCTCGCCTCCGCTGAGCGTACCTGCTACCTGCTTCCTTCGCTCGGCCAGGATGGGGAAGTAATCAAATACCTGCCTGAGGGCCGCTTCGAAGTCCTGTCTTCGCCGCCGGTATTCCCTGATGCCGCGCGCCAGATCTCGAATGCCCCCGGTAGCGCCCTGGATCAGGTCGTGCTGAAGTCGGCCAGGTAAAGATAGGCCTTGACGGCGGGCCAGGCGTCCGCCGCCGTCGGGCCCGGCGAACCTGGAGTAGGCCCCCAGCCTTAGGTTTTCCAGCACCGTAAGCTCGCTGAACAGCTGCCGCCCCTCGGGCACGTGGGAGATACCCAGGGACACGATCTGTTCCGGCGAGAGGCGGTCGATCCGCTGTCCCTCGAACTCGATGCTACCCTCCCTGAGTCGCAGCAGGCCCGATATGGCCCGCAGGGTGGAGCTCTTGCCGGCGCCGTTGGCCCCCAGCACCGTTACGATGCTTCCCTCCGGCACCTCCAGGGACACGCCGTGGAGGGCGATGACGGGGCCGTAGGCGGCGGTGACCTCGCGGAGCTGCAACATCGTTTCTACTCGCCCAGGTAGGCCTCAATGACAGCGCGGTTCGTTTGCACCGCCGCCGGTGTCCCCTCAGCGATCTTCCGGCCGAAGTTGAGGACGCAAACGCGGTCGGAAATGGGCATGACAAGCTCCATGTGGTGCTCCACCACTAGGACGGTCACCTGGAATTCGTCGCGCACACTCTTAATAACCTCGCCTAGCTCGCCCAGCTCCTGATGGCTAAGGCCGCTGGCTGGCTCGTCCAGAAGGATCAGCCGCGGCCTGGAGACCAGGGCCCGTGCCAGCTCCACCCGCTTCTGAATGCCGAAGGCAAGGTCGCCAGCCGGCGTGTCCTTCACCCCTTCCAGGCCGAGGAATCTGACCACTTCTTCTGCCGTGTGCCGCGCCAACCGCTCGTCCCTCCATGCCGCCGGTAGGCGGGCGGCGCAAGCGAGCACCTCGCGGAACATGTAGATGGCGGCGTTGGCATGTCGCCAGAGCACCTCATCCCTGAGGGGTGGACAGAAGCGGCTGTGCTGGCCCACCAGCAGGTTCTCCGTGACGGTCATGGTCTTGAACAGCTCCACGTTCTGGAAGGTGCGAGCGATGCCCACGTTCACAACGTCGTCGGCGCCTAGCTTCAGTAGATCATGGCCATCGAAGAACATATCCCCCCGGTCGGGGTCGTACAGGCGGCTAATGCAGTTGAAGAGGGTGGTCTTGCCGGCGCCATTGGGCCCAATAAGGCCCATGATCTCGCCCGACCGCACCTCAAGTGATACATCGTCCAGAGCGATGATCCCACCGAAAGACCTAGTGAGCCCGCTTATCTGTAGTCCAGTCACGACCCTAGAGAAAAGCTTGCTGTCAGCATGACTTGCAAGACGCCTAACTTTGGCACCGAATATATTAATCCTTTTCTCTTTAGACGCAAGTCGTGCCGGCGATAACTGAGACGGACTCATTCGAGAAGTGACCTTCCACAAGGGCCAGCGCCCAAACTGGTTTGACGCAGACAGAGCAGGAATATTAAAATGCTAGCACTTAGGGCGGCAAGCCTCTCCCCACTATTCGGGGCAAGCATCTGCCGCCCTTGTGTCGTGCCCGCCTGATGGTAGGCAGGGAGCCGCTGACGATGACCAGCCAGACTGATAAGGGCGGCCACCGCCCTCGTACCGAGATGGCCAAGGCTTACGACCCCAGCCAGGTAGAGGAGAGCCTCTATCGCCTCTGGCTGGAAGGAGGTTACTTCACCGCCCGCATCGATCCCGCCAAGCAGCCCTTCACCATCATCATGCCGCCCCCCAACGTCACGGGCGAGCTGCACCTGGGCCACGCCCTCACTGCCACCATCGAGGACCTCCTCATCCGCTGGCATCGCATGAAGGGCGACCCCACCCTCTGGCTACCGGGGGTGGATCACGCCGGCATCGCCACCCAGAACGTGGTGGAGAAGGAGCTCCTCAGGGAGGGCCTCACCCGCCACGATCTGGGGCGCCATGGCTTCCTAGAGCGCGTGTGGCAGTGGGTGGGCAGGTATCGTCACATCATCAGCCGCCAGCATCAGCGGCTGGGCGCCTCCTGCGACTGGACTCGCGAGCGCTTCACCATGGACGAGGGGCCCCAGAAGGCGGTGCGCACTACCTTCGTCAACCTCTATCG
>DAOUDQ010000358.1:0-2534 GCA_034431045.1 Dehalococcoidia bacterium
GCCCGCGATGACGGGAGCGTACGCCGCCCCATAGGTGCCGCTAAGGGCGAAGTGGGTG
This sequence comes from Dehalococcoidia bacterium, assembly GCA_034431045.1. Taxonomy (GTDB): domain Bacteria; phylum Chloroflexota; class Dehalococcoidia; order SM23-28-2; family SM23-28-2; genus SM23-28-2. The sequence goes on from DAOUDQ010000358.1 coordinate 59, forward strand.
CCGAGGATTATCTCTGTGTCGGTAATGCCGGGAACCTCCGTCACCGGTGTAGGGCTCTCGGCCGGGGTGCCGGTGACCGCAGCGGTAGGTGTGACAGTGGGGGTTCCCTCTTCTTCTTCCTCCCCGCAGGCCACTACCAGCACGGCCAGGCATATGCCAACGAGCAGGGTCATGCCCACGCTTGCCATCTTCATTGCGCTGCCTCCATGCTCAATATCGTCTATGCCCGGATCTTACTCGGAGGCGCCCGGGTTGGCAAGGGCAGAGGCTAGGGCCACCCCATCGCCACCACGAACCACACGATGGCGTCGGCCAGGAGGGCCAGGGTGTCGAGCCAGAAGTCTTCAAGCTCGATACCGTCGTCCATAATTTGACCTTCGGCCCTACTCCCCCTGCGCTAGCCCTTCCTCCAACGTGTATAGCGGGCCGAAGTACTCCCAGCTGCCCTTTCCATCCTTCACGACAACCCGCGCCATCCTGTAAGCGTCGCCTAGCCCTATGTGATCAGTCTCGGAATAGGTGATGGTGACTCCGTCCAGGAGCAGATCGCTGTGCCAGTCCTTGATGGAATGGACGGCATCCATCAGACCCTGGCGGGTCAGATTGTCGCAGGCCCTGCTGAAGATTTCCACTGCCAGTTCTGCCTTCGACTGAGCATAGACGGTGAAATTTGTAGGGGTGGGCCCGCCGTACTCCTGCATGATCCGGTGGTGTTCGGCTATAGCCGGATCATCAGTTTGGTCACCCATCTTGTAAGAGTGGAAGGTGATGGCGCCTTCCAGGAGCTCCGGCGAGACGAACTGGAACATCATGGGGTCAGAATTGACGTAGCTCATGATCCACTGGGGGTGCCAGCCAATGCGGTCGGCGACCTTGACCGCCTGAGCCGCGAAGCCGGGGGTGGTGTAGAGGATGACCACTTCGGCACCAGCGTTCTCCATGTTTATGACCTGGGAGCGAATGTCAACAGCGGTCGTCTCGTAGGCCTGCACAGAAACCAGTTCGTTCTTTTCGGGATCCAGACTATCCTTCAAACCCGCCAGGCCGTCGAGGCCAAAGGGCTGGTTCTCGTACAGAACGCTCACCTTCTTGCCGGACAATTCTTGGGAGATGTACTGAGCGAAACCCGTCCCCTCGTTCGTGTAGGGCGAGAGCATTAGGACGGTCCAGGGGTACTCCTGGGGGTCGGCAACGTATTGGGCCGCGCCCGCGGAAACCAGGATGTCGGGGACTTCCTTATCGTTCAGGTACTCCCAGACGCCGCCATGGGGATGGTCGCCCAAGGCGCCGACAATGGCGAACACTCTGTCTCGCTCCACCAGTTTCTTGGTCACCTCGAGGGCCTTGGCCGGGTCGTAGCTGTCGTCCTCCACCTTGAAGACGATCTTGCGTCCGCAAACGCCCCCCTGCGTGTCGTTGACGTATCTGTAATAGGCCTGTTGAGCCTTGGCGATCATGGAGTAGACCGCTCCGTAGGCGCCACTGAGGGGGGAGTGGGCGCCAATGATTATCTCCATGTCGGTGATGCCCGGGGCCGCGGCAGTAGCGGTGCCGGTCACCGTCGCCGCAGGCGTGGTGGCGGGAGTAGACCCTTCCTCTTCCTCCTCGCAGGCCACTGCGAGCACCACCAGGCATATGCCAAGAAGCAGGGTCATGCCCACGCTTGCCATCTTCATTGGGCTGCCTCCATGCTTCGGTATTGTCTACGGCCGCATCGTACCCCCCAGGCGCTAGGATTGGCAAGGCGCTACCAGCCGCAGATGTCGTCCAGCCTTGCAGCACCTATTGGTCGGCAGGCGTGCGCGTTGCCAGCATGCCCGCTCATTGTCACATCGAACGGCCCGGCCTTGCGCCACTGGCCTCTGGCCAGGATATGCCCCTGAAATGACATCGCCGCCCCTTTCTGAGCGGCGAGTCCTTAGATACGCTTGCCTGAAAGATGGTGGGCGATAGAGGATTCGAACCTCTGACCTTCTCTGTGTAAGAGAGACGCTCTTCCGGCTGAGCTAATCGCCCCCTCCAGAAATCTTATCCCCACGAAGTTAGGCGGTCAAGCCAAAGGGCGCCGCCGCCTCACAAGCGGCACCTCAACGGTATTTGACGGACCCGTCCCACAGGTCCCAGGCCCACTTGACGACGGTGGTGTAGCAGAGGGCGACGGCGACAGCCAGGAAGGTGGCGTACGCGCCCGGGAGCGGGAAGCCCTCGCCATGCCGTCGCTACCGGCGAATAAGCGGACGCTATACAGCTACGATAAGGTTTGCGAGGAAGTAGACCAAGGCCAGAGCGTCACAGGGACAGGTGGTTGTTGGTCGAAGCGGCAATAAGAAACAGCGGCAGAGGATATCCCTCTGGCCGCCGCTCTCGAACTAAGAAGGGTGGCGCGCTCGGCGGGACTCGAACCCACGACCTCAGCCTCCGCAGGGCTGCGCTCTATCCAAACTGAGCTACGAGCGCGCTATTTGATTCAAACCAG
>DAOUDQ010000359.1:0-1531 GCA_034431045.1 Dehalococcoidia bacterium
ATCGTGTACTTCGAGCGTGAAGGTATCATCTACCGCAGCGACGTCCAGTTTCGCGACTTCAACCACATCATGCGGATAGCGGAGAGGATCATCGCCCCCCTCGGGCGGCGGGTGGACGAGGCGTCGCCCTACGTGGATGCACGCCTCGCCGACGGCTCACGTGTCAACATAATCATTCCGCCGGTGGCCCCTGACAGCCCTACCATCAGTATCCGCAAGTTTCGCGCCGACAGGTACAGGGTGCATGACCTCATAGAGGTTGGAACTTTCACCGATGAGATGGCCCAGTTCCTCCGGGCCTGCGTGCGGGGGCGGCTGAGCATCCTTATCTCTGGCGGAGCCGCCACCGGCAAGACCACGCTACTCAACGCCCTCTCCGCTTTCATCCCCGAGAGCGAGCGCATCGTGACCATTGAGGACCCCGCCGAGCTCAAGCTTCAGCAGCCCCATGTGGTGAGGCTTGAGGCCCGACCGCCCAACCTAGAGGGGCGCAATGCTGTGACCCAGCGGGATTTGGTGCGCAACGCCCTCCGCATGCGCCCCGACCGCATCATTGTGGGCGAGGTGCGAGGGTCGGAATCTTTCGACATGCTTCAGGCTATGAACACCGGCCATGAAGGCTCCCTGACCACTGTCCACGCGAACTCGCCCCGCGATGCCCTGGCACGCGTGGAGAACATGGTTCTCATGGCCGGCTTCGATCTGCCCGTCCGGGCTATCCGGGAGCAGATCGCCTCCGCCATCCACCTGGTGCTTCAGCTAGCCCGTTTCGTCGATGGCTCTCGCAAGATTGTTAACGTCAGCGAGATATCGGGCATGGAGAGTCAAACCGTGACCATGCAGGAGCTTTTCCGCTTCCAGCAGGAAGGTCTAGACGCCGACGGCCGTGCTCTTGGTCAGCATGTGTGCACAGGGATTCAGCCCCGATTCGCCGAACGGCTCGAGCGGGCGGGCATTTCTCTGCCAGCGGCGATGTTGTGAGGAGGTGGCCTGTGGGCATTCTTACCTTTCTAGCTGTCGTCCTGGCCTTCGCGGCTGGCCTGCTGCTTACCGTGGGCACCTCACGGGCCATGCTGGTCGAACGGGGCGCCGTCCGCCAGCGGGTGCGCAGCCTGGCCGCCTATCCGGGTGCCAGCGAGGAGAGTCGGCCGCCAGCAGCGGTCCGCACGGAGAGGACGGGCGCTCTCTCCCAGGGCGGATGGTCGGCTAGAACCGCTCTGGAGCTTGAGCGGGCCGGGCTGCAGCTTCGAGTCAGCGAATATCTGGCCCTGCGGCTACTGGCTGCTCTCTTGGGCTTTCTCCTAGTGGCGCTGATCAGCGGCGGGCATCCCGTGGGTCTGCTTGCCGCTGCCGGCATAGCCGTCCTCAGCTTCATGGTCCCTGCCTTCATTGTTCAGGCGCTTAGAGCGCGCCGCGTCCACAAGCTCAACGACCAGCTAGAGCAAATGGTATCCATGGTATCCAACTCGCTGAAGGCCGGCTTCGGGCTTCTCCAGAGCCTGGACCAGGCTGCCCAGCAGCTTTCTCCTCC
>DAOUDQ010000360.1:0-4076 GCA_034431045.1 Dehalococcoidia bacterium
TGGTGGGGACGGATGCCGACTCCAGCCAGCAGGCCCTCGCCCTGGCCGAGGCTCACCCGAACCTCTTCGCCGCGGCGGGCTGGCACCCTCATCAGGCGGTTCAATTCGATGACCAGGGGCGCCTCGCCCTGCGCCGTCTAGCCCAATCGGCCAAAGCGGTGGCCGTAGGCGAGATCGGGCTGGACTTTTATCGCAACCTCTCGCCCCGGGAGGATCAACGGGCCGTCTTCCAGCAGATGCTGGACATGGCCGCCGAGCTGCGTCTACCGGTGGTCATCCACTCGCGCTCCGCCGAGGAGGAGACCTTCGCCATCCTTTCGGGGTGGGCAGCTCAGGTGAAGGGTCAGTGGCCCCAGGAGCGACCCCTGGGGGTCGTGCACTGCTTCGGTGGCGACCTGGCCCTGGCCTTGCGCTACGTCCAGCTAGGTTTCCTCATCTCTATACCGGGCAGCGTCACGTATCCCAACGCCGACCGCCTGGCGTCGGTGGTGGCCGGCCTCCCTTTGGAGCGCCTGGTGGTGGAAACAGACGCCCCCTATCTTAGCCCTCGGTCAATCCGGGGGCGCCGCAACGAGCCCTCCTTCCTGCTGGAGACGGTAGGCAGAATAGCGGAAATACGGGCCCAGACCGTCCGAGAAGTGGCGGGGCAGACGAGCGCCAACGCCGCTGCTCTCTATGGCATTGCGCAGGCTGGTGGGTCTGGGCCAGCAGAGAAGACGGGGGCGCTGTGAAGACCAACGTCCTCTACGGCCCCGTTCACCAGGACCTGAAGCTGGTCGAGGAGGCCATCGATGCCCTGAGGGACGTGGACTTTCAGCCTATGGCAGAGATGCTGAACCTAGTGCTGGCCGGAGGAGGGAAACGGCTACGGCCGGCGCTTTCCCTGCTGGCCGGCAAGTTCGGCCAGTACAGGCTCGACCTGCTCATCCCCCTGGCTGCCTCCATCGAATTGCTGCACACGGCCACCCTGGTGCACGACGACGTCATCGATAACGACGCCACCCGCCGCGGCCACCCCACGGCCAACAGCATGTTCCACAACACCACCACTGTGATGCTGGGCGACTACATGTTCGCCCACGCCGCCAACTTTGTCGCCCGCACCGGTAACATCGAGGTTATCCGGCTGTTCAGCCAGACCCTTATGACCATCGCCAGGGGCGAGATCGGCCAGGACGTGACCGCCTACGACACCCGCCAGACAGTGCGCCAGTACCTCCAGCGCATCGGGGGCAAGACGGCCTCCCTGTTTGCCACCACCTGCCAGGGCGGGGCCCTCCTGGCCGAGGCGAGCGAGGATCGAGTGGAAGCCCTCAAGGACTACGGCTACAACTTGGGCATGGCCTTCCAGATCGTCGACGACATCCTCGATTTCGTGGGCGACGAGCAAGAGATGGGCAAGCCTGTGGGCAGCGACCTCAGCCAGGGCACCCTGACCCTGCCGTCCCTGCTACTGCTCGACCGCTACCCCACGAACAACCCTATACGAAAGCTGTTCGCCCATCGGCGCCGGCAGGAGTACCTCAGCCAAGCGGTGGAAATGATCCGCCAGTCGGATATCCCCCGCGAGTCCTACCAGATGGCGGAGAGCTTTGCCAGGGAAGCCGAGGAGGCACTGACGGCCCTGCCGAGGAATCCTGCCCGCCGCACCCTGCGAGACATCGTGGCCTACGTCCTGGAGCGCCGAAGCTAGACAAGAGGTAGCTGGTGGCGCCTGAGCCGCGCCTATTTACGGGTGGGGAACCCCCTATCGCTCACAGCCCACTTTTTGCGGTATCTCTTCTGTTTGCTTTCCTCCACCGCCCGCTCTTTTTGCTCCCCCCTCTCGCCCTTGGCCGGCCGCTTCACCGGCTTGGGCTCGGCCAGCTCGGGATGCTCGTAGTGCCGCATCCGCTTGGGCAGGGTCTTCACTTCCTTCCCCAGATGCCAGTAGGTGCCCTTGTCGGGGATACGACGAGGGTAGCCATTGCGGTAGGTGAGGGCCATGAAGGAGGACATTATGCGCTGCCCATCGCGGTGGCACACCGGACAGGGTACGGGCAGGGCGGCCTCTCTGATCGGCCGCAGGGCCTCGAATACACCGTCGCAGTGCTGGCAATAGTATTCGTAGAGAGGCATAGCAGCCTATCCTTCTAGCTGGATACCCCCGCAGGCTCCCAGAAGCCCTCCCGCCGCAGGCGGTCGATGAAGGCGGCCGACCGCACATCGCGCTCCAGCACGTGGATCAGGTAGGCCCGCAGGTGCATCTCGACCTCCTGGGCCAGGCCGAGGTTCATCCTTACCCGCGAGACTTCGGCAAAGCTGCCGCTTTGAAGCAGACGCATCACCTTGAGGGCATTCAGCGATAACGGCCTCGACCCAGCAGCCTCCGGCCCGCATGAGGGGCAGAGGACGCCGCCAGCGGCAGGGCTGAAGTAGTTAGGCGTCGCTGCCAGGGCCCGTTCGCAGTTCACACAGCGATCGAGCTGGGGCTGAAAGCCCGAGAGAGTCAGCAGCTGCATCTCCAGGTGGCGCAGGACGGTGTCCACGTTCCTTGCTGCGGCCAGGCGACGGAGGGTCGCCAGCAGCAACTGGAAGACGTGATAGCTCTCGGCCCCCTCGGGCGAGAAGCGGTCCACCAGCTCGGCAGCGTACAGGGCGCGGCTGAGGCGATGCAGGTCGGACCGCAGGGGCGCGAAGCTCTCCACAGTCTGGGCCTGGGTGGCGACATCCAGATTGCGTCCCTGGGCCAGCATGACCGTGGTGTGAGTCAGCACCTCCAGGTGGCCACCCAGGCGGCTCTTGGGTCGGCGCACTCCCTTGGCCACGGCGTCTAGCTTGCCGTAGTTGGGGGTGTAGAACGTCACGATCTTGCCCGCCTCGCCCAGCTTGCGCTGGCGCAGGACAATGGCTTCCATCTTGTAGATGCGCGGTGTCGTCATGGGAGGCGTCCGCCAGGCTCAGCTCATCTCCTGCCGCCCCTCCAGGGCGCGGGTAAGGGTAAGGTCGTCGGCGTACTCCAGGTCGGCGCCGCTGGGTAGACCACGCGCCAGGCGAGTCACCCGCACCCCCAGGGGGCGCAGCAGCCGGCCGAGATACATGGCAGTGGCCTCGCCCTCCAGGTTGGGATTGGTCGCCAGGATCACCTCCTGAACCGGACTCCCCTTCAGGCGCTCCAGCAGCTCCCCCACCTTCAAGTGCTCCGGGCCCACGCCGTCCATGGGCGAGATCACGCCGTGGAGGACATGGTAAAGCCCGTTGTAGCTGCGGGTACGCTCCAGGGCGAGGATGTCCAGGGGCTCCTCCACCACGCAGATAAGAGAGGAGTCCCGCTCCGGGTTGGTGCAGATGAGGCACGGGTCGCGGTCAGTCACGTTCTGGCAGATGGAGCAGAAGGTGATCTTCTCCTTCACCTCCAGGATGGCCTGGGCCAGGGCTCTGGCCTCTTCCTGGGGGGCGCGCAGGAGATAGTAGGTGAGGCGCTGGGCGCTCTTGGGGCCGACGCCCGGGAGCTTATGGAACTCCTCGATGAGCCTCGCCACCGGCGCTGCGGCGGAAGGGGTGACGTCCATCACGGGTTAGGTTAGGCCGGGGATATCCAGGCCGCCGGCCACAGAGCCCAGCCGCTCGGCCTGCATCGTGCGTACTTTCTCCAGGGCTTCGTTGAGGGCGGCGGCGATCAGGTCCTCCAGCATCTCCACGTCTTCAGGGTCCACGGCCTCGGGCGCGATCTTGATCGACCGCACCCTCGGCTGGCCGCTGACCACCACGGTGACAGCGCCACCGCCAGCGCTGGCCTCTACCGTAGACTCCTCGATTTCCTGCTGAGCCTTGGAGATCTGGGCCTGCATCCGCTGGAGCTGGCGAAGCATATCAGGGTTCATGCCGCGCGTCGCCACTGGAACCTCCCTTCCCACCAACAACCGGCCGTGCTCCCATCTGCCGAGCCGCCTGCACCAGATGCCCGCCGCGCATCGATGGCCTCCCCTCCGGCCTCTGGTGCTCGCACACCGTACACTCTAGGGTGATGGTCTGGCCCAGAAGGCGTGAGGCCGCCTCTTCCACTATGCGGCGGTTGGCCGGCGTCTCGATCTTCT
>DAOUDQ010000361.1:0-2427 GCA_034431045.1 Dehalococcoidia bacterium
GAGATGGCCATCGAGGCAGAGGTGGGCAAGTACATGGTCTATCGGGTGGTGTCTCTGCAGGCGCGGAAGGAGCCGGGCAGCATCGAGGCGGCGGTGTGCAAGCTGTACAACACGGAGATGGACGTGCGGGTGGCCAATACCGGCATCGAGATCCTGGGCCTGTACGGGCAACTACACAAGGACTCCAAGTGGGCGCGGTTGATGGGGCGCTTCCAGAAGTCGTATCTGTACGCCATCGCCATGATGGTGGGCGGCGGCACGAGCGAGATCCAGCGCAATATCATCGCCATGCGCGGCCTGGGGTTGCCGCGAGGGTAAGGAAAGATCGGCTATGAAGCCTAGAGAAGAGAAGGGAAAGGAGGCGAGGTAATGGACCTAGGCCTTTCTGAAGAGCAGGAACTGCTCAAGAACTTCGCCCGCGACTTCCTGGAGAAGGAGTGCCCGGATACCTTTGTGCGGCAGATGGAGGAGGATGAGAACGGCTACACGCCGGAGTTCTGGCAGAAGATGGCCGGCCAGGGCTGGCAGGGCCTGATCATCCCCGAGCAGTACGGTGGCACCGGCATGACCTTCACCGACCTGATCGTGCTGCTGGAGGAGTTCGGCCGGGCCCTTGCACCCGGGCCTTTCATCTCCACTGTGGTTCTGGGTGCCATGCCAATCCTGGAGGCGGGCACGGAGGAGCAGAAGCAGGAGTTCTTGCCCAAGATCGGCGCAGGCGAGCTGATCATGACCCTGGCCCTTACCGAGCCCAGTGCCAAGTGGGACGCCAGCGGCGTTGCCATGCCAGCCAAGGCCGAGGGCGACTCTTTCGTCCTCAGCGGCACCAAGCTGTTCGTGCCCGACGCCCATGTGAGCGACTACATGGTGGTGGCCGCCCGCACCAAGGAGAGCGAGAACCCAGAGGATGGCATCACCCTCTTCCTGGTGGACAGCAAGAGCGCGGGTATTGAGTTCACTGTCCTCAAGACCATCGCCGCTGACAAGCAGTGCGAGGTGGCCTTCAACGAGGTGCGGGTACCCAAGGCCAATGTCCTGGGCGAGGTGGACAAGGGTTGGCCAATCATCCAGGGCGTAAAGAATAGGGCCGCGGTGGCCGCCTGCGCCTACCTGGTGGGTCTGTCCCAAATGGACTTCGATGTCAGCCTAGACTATGCCAAGGAGCGAATACAGTTCGGGCGGCCCATCGGCAGCTTCCAGGCCATCCAGCACAAGTTCGCCGACATGGTCATTGACGTGGACGGCTCCCGCTTCATCACCTACAAGGCGGCCTGGGCCCTTCAGGAGAATGAGCCGGACGCCGAGATGCTGGTGAGCATGGCCAAGGCCTGGTGCAACGAGGCCACTCGGCGGGTGGTGGCCCATGGCCAGCAGATCCACGGCGGCATCGGCTTCACCAAGGACTACAAGATCGAGCTCTACTTCCGTCGCCAGAAGTGGATGGAGCTGATGTGGGGCGACGCCGACTACCACCGCGAGCTGGTGGCCGAGAAGCTGGAGGTCTAGCGGCGTCGAAGGGGGTCAATATCCGGGAGCCAGCTCCCTGAGAGGCCGGGGGCCGGTCTTGTAGCACTCGCTACCGTGGCGGCGCCGCTGGTGCTGTATGTATTCGCCTTCCGCCAACAAGTGGTGTAACGATAGCAGGGCCCGCACGTCTTAGGTTGCAGAACCGGGGGGAAGCACGTGCGGGCCCAGTATTGGTTATTCTTCGCTTTGGTTGTGATGGCGGTGGTTGCCGTTGCTGGCCTGATACCCCTCCTGAGCGGACCCCACGCCTCGGCACAGCCGATCGCCGGGGCCACCTACACGGGGACGCACTCTGCGCCCATCCCGGGTGAGATAGGCACTGTCGAGTTCGAGGTTTCGGACGACGGCATGAAGGTACAGGACTTCGCGGCGAGCAACGTCCTTGGCACCTGGGTCGACAGCGTAGAGTCATGTAGACTTGAGGGTAACCAAGTGTACCCTTTCCCGCTGGACATTAGAGACGACGATACTTTCGGCCCAGGCATGCCGGGACTCAATCATGAGGTCAATGGGTCGTTCCCCTCCGTAGGAACCGCAGAGGGGACCTTTCGAATCGTTGTGGAAGCCCCTCCTCCGTACAACTACGTATGCGACAGCGGTACCGTTGGCTGGACGGCCACCACCTCGGCCACGCCGACAGCTACGGCCACAGCCACGGCCACGCCCGCAGCTACGGCCACGCCGACAGCTACACCCACGGCCACAGCCACGCCCACGCCCACGGCTATAGCCACGCCCACAGCCACAGCCACGCCTACAGCAACCCCTACCCCCACCGACCTGGTGGCCGGCTGGAACCACGTCTGCTATGTCGGGCCCAGCCAGGACATCCAGGGCGCCCTGGCCGACATCGGCCAGGACGTTCTCGCTGCCTACCGCTTGAGGGCCGAGGGCTACGAC
>DAOUDQ010000362.1:0-2323 GCA_034431045.1 Dehalococcoidia bacterium
GCGACGTCTACTTCCGGGTCAGCGCCAAGAAGGACTACGGCAAGCTTTCTGGCCGCAGCCTGGAGTCCTTGCAGGCCGGCGCCCGATGTGGCGTGGGCCGAGAAGTGGAGCCCGGCGAGAACAAGGAGCACCCGGCCGATTTCGCCCTCTGGAAGGCGGCCAAGCCAGGCGAGCCCTCCTGGCCCAGCCCTTGGGGGCCTGGTCGTCCCGGCTGGCACATCGAGTGCTCTGCCATGTCGGTCAAATACCTGGGCGAAACCCTGGACATCCACGGCGGCGGCATCGACCTCATCTTCCCCCACCACGAGAACGAGATCGCTCAGAGCGAGGCCTACACCGGCCGTGAGCCTTTCGTGCGCTTCTGGCTGCACAATGGCTGGCTGTACCTGGGCGAGGACAAGATGAGCAAGTCCCTGGGGAACATTATCCCCATCGCCGACGCCCTAGAGAAATACGGTACCGATGGCTGCCGCCTGTTCGTCCTCAATTCCCACTATCGCAACCCCCTCACCTACAGCGAGGAGGGGCTGGAGGCAGGCAAGCGAGCCGCCGAGCGCCTTCGCCTGGCCGCCCGCCTGCCCGCCGCCGGAAAGGGGTCTCCCCTCGACCCTGAAGCCTTTCGCAGCCGCTTCATTGAGGCCATGGAGGACGACCTGAACACAGCCCAGGCCTTGGCCGCCCTCTTCGACCTGGCGCGGGAGATAAACCGAAGCCGCGACCAGGGCCAGCCGGTGGAGGAGGCCCAAGCAGCCCTGCGCGAGCTGGCGGGGGTTCTTGGCCTGACCCTGGCCGAGGGGGAGGCGGGGCTGGCCGCCCGCCCCCTCATCGACCTGCTGGTGGAGCTGAGAGATGAGCTGCGGGAGGCCAAGCTCTACCAGCTCTCTGACAAGGTGCGCAGCCGCCTGGCCGAGCTGGGCGTCACCCTGGAGGACACCTCGGAAGGGACGCGCTGGCGCCGCAGGGGCTAAAAGGGACAAGCCCCTTTTCGCTTCCCAGTGAATTTAGCCAATCAAGGCTACGCTATTCCCTTCCCCTGCCCATTGCGTCCCCCTGGGCGTTGTGCTATCATCCCTGCTTGGCCCATCGGCTGGACATCTTGCCTGCCGACAGGCAGGGGCGCGAAAGGGGGGATTGATGCACCTGATCATCGATGGCTACGGGGGCGATCCCCACAGGCTGGCTGACCTGGGAGTGGTGCGCGCGCTTTTGGACAGGGTCCCGCTCGAAATAGGGATGGTCAGGATCGCGGCGCCCTATGTTTGCCGCTATGAGGGGCCCAAGTCCAGCGATTGGGGCGTCTCCGGCTTCGTGCTCATCGCCGAAAGCCACCTCAGCGTCCATACTTTCCCCGAACGCGGCCTGCTTTGGGCCGACATCTTCTCCTGCAAATCGTTTGACGCCGACCGGCTAATGGAAGCAGTGCGAGAGGCCTTTTCCTTACGGGAGGCGCGGGTCACCCTGCTGGGACGGGGCTTGGAGTACAGCGAAGTGTTGGCTCCGGCAGCCGTTCGCAGGGCATCTCCCTAGGGAGAACGGCCGGTGCATGAACCGTTTGGCCCTTCCGTAACCCCCTTCCCCGTGGGCGACAAGGTTGGCGCCGCCGAGCTGGTGCGTCGCATGGGCGGCACCGCCTTTCAGTCCCGCAAGCTGGCTCAGGCGGTGCACATCTGGGACGCTATGCTCCAGGGCGAGGTCACCATCTTCCTGGGCCTGGCAGGGGCTATGGTGCCGGCCGGCATGCGCTCTGTGGTTGCCTATCTCATCGAGAACCGCCTCATCGACTGTCTGGTGAGCACCGGCGCCAACCTCTACCACGACCTCTACGAATGCCTGGGCTATCGTCACTGGCAGAGCGGCCAGGAGACCGATGATCTCCGCCTGGCCAGGCAGCAGGTGTATCGCTTCTACGACGTCCTGGCCAGCGAGCAAGATTTTTCTCAGGGCGAGCGCTTCATCACCGACTTCTCTCTGGCCCTGGACCCCTCGCGCTCCTACACCACTCGCGAGTACTTTCATCTTCTGGGGCGGGCGCTTGTGCCGGTGGCCAAGGAGGAAGGGATCCTGACGGCAGCCGTCCGGCAGGGCGTTCCAATCTACTGCCCGGCCCTGGCAGACAGCGTTTTCGGCCTGGCCATAGCCGAGGGTCGCCTGCGCAGCGGCCATCGCCTCACCTTCGACATCATCGCCGACGTAGTGGAGATGGCCCACATCGCCACCCAGGCCAAGACCAGCGGCGTCGTCTACATTGGCGGCGGCAGCCCCAAGAACTTCATCCAGCAGGCGGCGGTGGCCGCCTATCTCTTCGGTCGCGAAGGGTCGGGCC
>DAOUDQ010000363.1:0-11219 GCA_034431045.1 Dehalococcoidia bacterium
AGGAGAGTGGCGCCATCGACAAGGCGGCCCAGATCACCGACAAGCTGGTGGCAGGGCTGAACGCCCTCTTTGCCAGCCGGGAGACGGACTACTTCGCCTACAACTTCGCGTCCATCCTGCACATAGAGACAGCGGCCCCCATGGCCTACCGGATAGATGCGCCCGGGGGCCTGCAAGAGGTCATAAGGAGGAAGGACTGTCTGGAGAAATACGCCCTGGTCCTGAGGAATGAGGGCATTCTATCCCTTCTGGGGAAGGGCTTCGTCTCGGCTGCCCATACCGACGAGGACATCGCGGCGACTGTGGCCGCCTACGAAAAAGTCATCGACATGATGGACTGAACGGGACGGTTGCAGCCGCGGCCAGCCAGCAAGGAGACCCTCAGGTCGCGGTCCCTTGCCGACCTCACGGCACAAGCCTCTCGGGAGTAGCCTCACAGCGAGCGGTAGTCCTGTACACGTAGACGAGGCTGGCTCGTGTTCTCCTACTCGAACACAAATAGCGGGCCGAAGTACTCGAACTTGCCCCTCCCATCCTCAACGACGGCCCGCAGCATCCTGCCGGTTTGCAAGCCCGTGTGGTCCGTGTCGGAGAAGGAGACATTCACCCCGTCGATGAACAAGTCACTGTGAAAGCCCTGGATGGACTCCAGTGCATCCATGAGCCCCTCTCGCGTGAGGTTATCGCAGGTTCTGCTAAGCGCCTCCACCGCCACCTCTGCCAGCGTCTGGGCATAGACGCTAAAGTTGGTCGGCGCGGGCCCGCCGTACTCACGCATGATCCGGTGGTGTTCGGCTACGGCCGGGTCGTCGGTCCAGCCCGCCAGCTTGAGGGCTTGGAAGCTAATGGCACCCTCCAGGAGCTGGGGCGAAACGAACTGAAACATTATCTCGTCGGAATTGACGTAGCTTACGAACCAGTCCACCTGCCAGCCCAGGCGACTGGCCTCCTTGAAGGCCTGGCCGGCTAAGCCGGGGTCGGTAAAGACGACGACCACTTCGGCGCCAGCCTCCTTCATATTGGCAATCTGCGACCTCACACTGATGGTTGCAGGCTCCACGATCTGCTCGGAGATGATTTGGTTCTTTTCGGGATCCAGGCCATTCCTCACCCCCGCCAGACCGTCGATGCCGAAGATGTTATTCGGGTAGAGGATGGCCACTCTCTTGCCGGGCAGGTTCTCCGAGATGTACCGGCCGAAAAAGGTCCCCTCGGTCCTGCTGCTGGGGATCATCTGGACGGTCCAGGGGTGCCCCTTGGGGTCCGCGCCGTATTGGTGCCCTCCGGCCGAGCACAAGATGTCGGGCACTTCATTTTCGTTCAGATACTCCCAAACGGCCCGATGGGGAGCATCGCTCAGAGAGCCAACAATGGCAAACACCTTGTCGCGCTCCACCAGCTTGCGCACCACCTCCAAGGCCTTGGCCGGGTCGTCCTGGTTGTCCTCCACCTTGTACACGATCTTGCGACCGCAGACACCCCCCTGGGTATCGTTGATGTACTTGAAGTAGGCTCCTGTGGCCTGGGGGATCATGGCGTAGACCGCCCCCGTGACCCCGGCGAGGGGGGCATCGGCTCCCAGGATTATCTCCGTGTCGGTGATGCCCGGCACCTCTGGCGCTGGCGTGGCGGTGCCGGTCACCGTGGCCGCGGGCATGGCGCCAGGGGTAGGCGTCTCCTCCTCTTCCTCTTCACAGGCCACCGCTAGGGCGATGACCGCCAGCACTGCTGACAGCAGGAGAAGGGGGACGGCCCAAAGCTTCCCTAATGACGGAGCACAGTATGTGGCCTTCATCTCGGCTCCCCCTTTATGTAGCGAAGCTAGCGGCTGCGGGACCGTCAGTTCTCATTGCGGCCAGCATTACGGAGCAACCAAGCCTGGCGCTGTGATTCTACTTGCAGGCGCGAGGGCTGGCAAGGGAGAACCTAGGGCCGCCTGACCGCCGCCCACATCTACGCCTACCTGGGCCGCTTCCTCTCCATGCGCCGTCCCAAAGCGGCAGAAGGCGGTGAAAACCGTGATAGCCTGCTTATCGAGTAGGACACGTCACCCCTTCCCAGCAGGCGGCCTTCCCCGTGGCAACATGGGGGTAGAAGCCCTGCACGGGGTCAGAGAGAGGGTGGGCCACGATGTGCCGGTTACACAACCCATTTTTGTGGCCCGAGGCCCGATCTCGATTTCGTGACGAAGACGTTCGGCGACGCCCTCGATGAGCTTCAGTTCTGGTGGCCCGGGTCCGACTATCCCCTGGAGGACGCTGTGAGCAAGTTCGGCGATAGATATGGCATCGCCGCGGGCATAGACCACACTCGAACGTTGCTTATGGGCAGCCCTGCGGAAAAGGAAACCTCAGGGCCCTGGCGGAGGCCAGGGACAAATACGGGACCTATTAATAACAGTACATCAGAGCATCGACGGATAAGGCATCCGCAGATGCACCCGCAGCTCACACCTGGGCACGGTGGGCCCACAGTATCAGCTAGTCCGGCCTACCCTGATAGGTAGGGTGAGTCCGATCTAGCCATTGATCAGCCGCTTGGAAGATCTGGCCCATCCAGGGCGGAGACTTGTAATTTCGCCGGTAGGGCCACACGGTGCTGCGCAGGATGAAACTCACCCAGTCCAGTCTAGCCGCCACGTTGTCTAGCAGGTAGCGCTGAATCTCATAGCCCAGCTGCTGTCGCCTCTCGAAATCGAACTCGCCTCGCTGAGCGTCCAGCAGGCGGTCCAGCTCCGGGTCAGCCAGCATGAACGAGTTCTTCACCCCCCGCGAGTGGAAGTAAGGATAGAGCCAGTCATCCAGGTCGATCCAGCCGTTGTCGAAGCTGAAAGTGAAGAGCAACCGCTTCTCCAGCATGCCCTGGGCGATCTGGGTGTAGCCGGTGGGGTCGAGGTTGCCCGTTGTCTCCAGGCCCAGCACCTCCTTCAACTGGCGCTGAAGCTGGGGCCAGTAGTTCTTTACGTACTCTGGGGTGGCAGTGTAAACGACCTCGATGCTGCCGATATCCGGCCCACCGCCTGCTTCCCACATCTGTCTAGCCTCCGCAAGGTCGGCCTCTCGCTCCCTCTCTGCAAAGCGATAGCCAGGCTTTTGGGCCAGCTCCTCGGCCGGCAAAGCCCAATTCCTGATCCCCGGATGCACTGGCCCTACCACCAGGCCATCGTCGTGGAAGATCTGCTGAGCCATGCGGTTTCGGTCTACAGCGATGCTAAGGGCCAGACGCAGCCTCGGGTCCTTGAAGGGGGTCGTGGCATTCGGTGAGTCGTTGATCAGCAGACGGCTGTTGATCCAGCCAGTGCTGGGCACGGTGACGACCTCAGCCCCCGCCTCACGGGCCACCCGGTCCACATTTCTCTGGTCGGAGTAGTCGGCGGTGTCTACCTGCTTGGCCTTGAAGGCGGCCTCGATCGTGGTATCATCCTGAGGCGTCCAGATAGCCTCATAGCCGTCGAGAGCCGGACGGTCAGGCAAACCTATGTCCGCGAAGTCGTCCTTGGCGAACCAGTCCGGGTTACGCACCACCCGCACCGTCTGCAAGGCGAGAAACCTGTCCAAGATGAAAGGTCCCGACCCAACCATTTTGTCCGGAGAGTTCATGTCATCCCTGACCGGATCCACCAGCTCCCTGGGGATGACGAAGTTGTTCGTATCGGCCAGGAAGTGAATGAAGGGAGCTATCGGCCTCTTGGTCGTGATTTTCACGGTTAGCGAGTCCAATACCTCGATCTTGTCCACCGTCTCCCACTGATAGCTACGGTAGTAAAGGGCAGCCTTGGGGCTCTCCTTGTTCATCTGCCGCTCGATGCTGTACTTGACGTCCTCGGCGGTTAGCTGGCGACCGGCCACCTCCGGGAAGTCCTTGCGGATCTTCTCCGTATCATGGAAGCGGACGTTGGGACGGATCTTGACAATGTAGGTGAGCCTATCCGGCATCTCAGGCATGGTCTCGGCCAGGTTGGTGGACATCATCTGCTCAAGGGTATCGTCGTACTGCAGCACCTTGCTAAACACGGCGCTATGCATGTTGAAGATGGGACCCATCTGGGCCTGGTGAGGATCGAAGGTGTCCAAGGTCAAAGGGTCCCAGCCGAACCAGCGCACTACGCCGCCCCTGGTCTTGACCGGCTCCAGTGTCGACCGGTAGGGCACTGCAGTTCCTGTCGGTGTAGCAGTTGGCACCGCCGTGGCCGTCCCCTCCGGCGAGGCCGCGGGCGTGACCGTCGCCGCTTCCTCCCCTTCTTCACAGCCGACCACGGAAAGGGCGGCCAAACCCGCGCCCAGGCCAACCGCCCCCCTCAGCAGTCGCCGGCGAGAGAGGCGCCTCTTGGCCAGCCTTTTCCAATAGTTAGATTCGTCCATCCTTCTCTACTCCTCTATTGCTGTTGCACGTTCGCCCTCTTGGCTAAGCGACCCGTGCCGCTGCCCGGTGCTTCCGACAAACCGTCACTTTGGCAAGAGACACTTTGCTCTAGGACACGAACAGTATACTGCGGGGAATGGCCTGGTGTCGCCCTGGATTCATCGAGCTACACGCTCACAGCCTGATTGCGCTACAGCGACCCTGCCAGGCAGATGACCGTGCCTGAGGACTGATCAACGACCTTGTCCCTGGGAGCGAGAGTAGACCAATTGCCCGCCTACGAAGGTCATGGCTACCTTCAGGCTGGGGAGCGAGCGGCCGCCCTGCCGGCAAGGACGCCGGAGAGAGGTCCCCCTCGCTACCTGCGCCGCCGAGCGGGCAGACACCTTCGCCGGCCGGTCGAGATGTCGGCGCGATAGGCTGTTTCTTCTTCCCACGGCTCAGGGCAGTGTCAGGGATACTCTGCCCTCGCTAGAGGCGATATCCTTTCACGCCCACGCGCTGCCCCTGCGGAATCGGACGCCAGCCGCCTGGCGACCATTGGCGTGTCGACCATGGCAGCGGGCCTTGCGAGCACACTACCGCCGCTCTAGCTCCTCCTCGAAGAAGAACCGCTCCTCCCGGAAGGCCGGCCGCAGGTCGCTTAACCAAGTGGCCTTCGCGTCGTACCTTGCGAAGAATGGACGCATTACCCAGTCCGGGTTGCGGCCCTGGAGCATTCGCAAGGCAATGACCTTCTTCCCAGCTACCTTTGTCACTCCCAGTATCTCGACCTTGCCGGGGTCCGCGGACATGCTTGGCCCCCGCACGGTACGGGCGAGGCCACTCACGCGCTGGTAAGCGTCCCGGAAGATTCCCCACGAGCGCACCAGCGGTACGCTGAAGTAGTGTTGCGCTCCGGTGTCACGCGCGACGAACATGTAGTACGGAATGCACCCGAGCTGTACCTGTCGCTGCCACATCTCGCTCCAGACCTCAGGCCGGTCATTGATGTTCCGCAACAGCGGCGACTGCGTCCTGATCTCCGCGCCGGTCTCCCTGATGCGCGCGATCGCTTCTTCAACGGCACCGGTGCTCAGCTCCCGCGGATGGTTAAAGTGCGCCATGACCGCCAGGTGAATCCCAGACCCAGTGATTCGCCTGAACAGGTCGAGCGCGTCGCCGGCGTCATCGTCGGTGAGGAAGCGATACGGCCAGTAGCTGAGGGCCTTGGTGCCGATCCGGATCGTACGCAGGTTGGGAAGGTGCGCCTCCAGGAGGGGGTCGACATAGCGTGCCAGCTTGCGCGTGCACATGGTCATTGGGTCGCCGCCCGTAAACAGTACGTCGGTCACCTCGGGATGGTTACGTACGTACTCGACCAGCAGTTGCGTCTCCCGCATCGCGAACCTCAGTTCGTCCATGCCAACGAACTGCGGCCAGCGGAAGCAGAACGTGCAATAGGCATGACACGTCTGACCCTCGCTGGGGAAGAAGAGAACCGTCTCCTCGTACTTGTGTTGCATCCCCGTCAGCCTGGTATCGCCGAGCGTGGGAACGTTGCGGCTCAGCTGCCCAGCGGGATGCGGATTGAGCTGCAGGCGGATCCGGTTGGCCGCCTGCTCGATCTGGCGCTTGTCTGCCCCCCTGCGCAGCAGGTCTGCCACCTCCTCGAAATGGTGTGGCCGGAGCATCTCGCGCTGCGGGAAGTTCAGCAGGAATGTGGGATCCTGCGGGACGTCATCCCAGTTGATGAGCTCCTCCACGACATAGCTGTTCGTCTTGAAAGGCAGAACCTGGGCGACGACCTCGATAGCAAATTGCTGCTCAGAAGAGAGCAACTGAAGCTGGGGGAGATCGCGGAAATTGTGAAGTCTGTAGGCGCGGTACCTCGGGCCACCCTGAGAACCTGCCGTGGAGGGCTGAAACGATCGTGTGCGTTCCACTACAGCCGCGTAGCGGCCTGTCCGCGCCAGCGCGGGATTGCTCATCTCGACCGGCCGCAGATTCATGTAGACTCTGAACTCGCCGACGCCGCTTGTGGCGCCTTGCTGCTCTTCCTGCCACTGCTTCACCATTCTCACGCCTCCTCCACCACCAGGAGTGACAGCCCCACTGTCTCCGGGCAAAGAAAAAGGCCCGAGGCACAGCCCCAGGCCTTTCGCGCACAGGACTATCCTCTCCCTGGTGCCTACGGGGTTAGCTGACGGGTTCGGCAGAGGGAGATTGCCTACTCCGAATTACTCGGAGATTCACCCCACTTGTTTGGTTCCCCCGTCCCCGGCGACATCCGCCGGAGTTCGGCCGTATTATTTTTCTTGTATTATACATAATCTAACGCCCGCTGGCAAGTCCTCCCGCACTGGTACTCAGCACAGGTGTTCTTCCCCGCCAATGGCACAGCTTGCCTACAGACCCTGTCTGGCAAGCAGAGGCGGCTGGCGAAAGGAATGGGTTGCCAGCGCAGGCTGCCGGTATTATTCTGAGCACATCCGGAGGAGGCGTACCATCATGCTCCTGACGGGCGGGGAGATCGTCGCTGAGCATCTCATTGGTAGGGGCGTTCCCTATCTGGTCGGTATTCCCGGCCACGGCTGCCTGGGCCTCCTGGACGCCTTCAAGTCCCGCGAGGGCCAAATAGGTGTCATTCAGGTTCGCCACGAGCAGAGCGCCGTCCACCTGGCCGACGGCTTCTATCGAGTGAGCGGGAAGCCCCTGGCGGTGTTCACCTCCATCGGCCCGGGGGCGGCTAACACGGTGGTCGGCCTGGCCACCGCCTTCGTCGACTCCACGCCGGTTCTCGTCCTCTGCGGCGATGTACACACCTATATGTTCGGCCGTGGTGTCCTCCAGAGGTGGAGCGACAGCACTGGGCCAACCTGGTGCGCATCTTCGAGCCGGTTACCAAGCGCTACTGGCAAGTCACCCGGGTGGAGCAGCTTCCCCATGTGATGAGCCGCGCCTTCGGCGAGATGCTGACCGGCCGCCGTGGTCCGGTGGTCGTCTCCCTGCCCATGGATGTCCAGGCGGAGGCGGCTGAGGTTGAGCTAACGTTAACGATGACGGAACTGCCCCGCCCGATGGGCGCCGACCCAGCAGACGTGCGGCGGGCTGCCGACCTGCTGCTGGCCGCCAAGCGACCGCTGATCCTGGCCGGCGGCGGCGTTCTCGCTGCCGAGGCGTGGGGGCCGTTGCAAGCCCTGGCCGAGCACCTGGGGGCGGCCGTCATCACCACCTTCGCTGGCAAGAGCTGCTTCCCCGAGGATCACCCCCTGTACGGTTGGCATGCCGGCTCCAAGGGCACCACCTGTGGCAACTATCTGGCCCGCTCGGCCGATGTTCTCCTGGCGGTGGGTTGCCGTTTCGCCGACGAGACTACCTCCTCCTTCCGCCAGGGCATCAGTTTCGCTATCCCGCCCACTGAGCTCATCCACATGGACATCGACCCCGGCGAGATAGGGAAGAACTACCCGGCTGCTGTCGGGCTGGTGGGGGATGCCCGCGCCGTCCTCCAGCAACTGGTGGAAGAAGTGCGGGCGCGCGCCCCCAAGCGGGAGTACGAGGGCAGTCCCTACTTCGAGGAGATCCAGCGGGTCAAGGAGGATTGGCTGCGAGAACTGAGCCCCTTCCGCGATTCCGAGCGGGTGCCGGTCACCATTTCTCGCTTCATCCGCGAGCTGCGGGCCTTCCTGGAGCGAGATGCTATCGTCGTCACCTCCGCCGGCCATCCCCAGGCCCAGGTCTTGCAGGAGTTCGCCTTCTACCAGCCGCGCAGCAACGTCACCACCGCCGGTTTTTCCACCATGGGATTCACCTTGCCCGCTGCCATCGGCGCCAAGCTGGCGGCGCCCGACCGCCAGGTGGTGGGCGTGGTAGGCGACGGCGACTTCATGATGACCATGCAGGAGCTGGCCACCGCCGTTCAGTACAAGGTGCCGGTGGTCATCGCCGTCCTTAACAACATCGGCTGGCAGTCCATCCGTGACCTCCAGATCGCCACCCTGGGACCGGAGCGAGTGCTGGCCACCGAGTTCGTGCGGGAGGGCGAGCCCTACAGCCCCAACTTCGCCGATATCGCCGCCGCCTTTGGTTGCCACAGCGAGCGCATCCAGGCGGGAGAAGAGGTGGGCCCAGCCTTGGGCCGCGCCTTCCAGTCGGGTCGCCCCAGCCTCATCGAGGTGATGGTCAACCGCGAATACCCCTACTCTGGCGGCCTGGTGACTGGCTGGTGGGACGTGCCCGTCCCCGCCTACCTCAAAGAGCGGCGAGAGGCCTATGAGCGGGAGCGGAGGGAGGAGAGGCTGAGCTGAGGGGCGGAGGCAAGAAGGGAGGCAGCAGAGGCCTTCTGAACGGCCTCACGGGCGCCTATCCGCGTGCCCTCTATCGGGCCGTGGGCTTCGGCGAGGGAGACTTCGCCAGGCCCACCGTAGCCATCGTTAACTCCTGGAGCGAGACAACGCCGGGCCATTACCACCTGCGCGACCTGGCGACGGCGGTGAAGGAGGGCGTGCAGCAGGCTGGCGGCATGCCGGTCGAGTTCAACACCGTCGCCCCCTGCGACGGCATCGCCCAGGGGCCCGGCATGCGCTACGTCCTTCCCCTAAGGGACGTCATCGCTGCCTCCATCGAGCTGATGATCGAGGCTCACCGCTTCGACGCTGTAGTCATGTTGGGCACCTGCGACAAGATCGTCCCTGCTATGCTGATGGCGGCCGCGCGAGTCGACCTGCCGACCATCTTCCTCACCGGCGGCCCTATGCTCCCCTGGTACAAGGAAGGGCGAGCGGTCGTTCTGAGCGATGTGAAGGAGGGGATGGGCCAGCGGGAGGCTGGCAAGATAAGCGAGGAGGAGCTGTACTCGCTGGAGTGCAATGCCTGCGGCGGGCCCGGGGCTTGCGCCTTCATGGGGACGGCCAATACCATGAACTGCCTGGTGGAGGCCATGGGCCTGTCCCTCCCTGGCTGCGGCACCCTGCCCGCTGTAGCACCTGAGCGCATCGAACTTGCTGGCGCCAGCGGCCGCCGCATCGTCGAGCTGTGGCAGGAGGATCTGCGGTTCAGCCAGATCCTCAGCCTGGGTGCTCTGGCCAACGCGGTAAGGGTGTTACAGGCCATCGGTGGCTCCACCAACGCCGTACTGCACCTGCTGGCCCTGGCGGCGGAACTGGACGTGGAGCTTGACCTCCGGACCTTCGACGAGATCGGGCGGCGGGTTCCCCTGCTGGGAAAGTTCAAGCCAGCCTCGCCCCTGACGGCGGTCGACCTGCACGAAGCCGGCGGCGTGCCAGCGGTGCTGCGGCGGCTGGCGCCCCTCCTGGATGGCCACCTGCCCAGCGTGAGCGGCCAGACCATCGGCCAGGTCGCCGCGGGCGCCAGCGACGGCCGTCCAGACGTCCTGCGGTCGCTGGACGAGCCCCTGGCTCCAGAAGGCGGCATTGCCATCCTTCGCGGCTCGCTGGCGCCAGCAGGAGCGGTGGTCAAGCAAAGCGGCGTGGAGGCCCGGATGATGCGTCACCGTGGCCCGGCTTGCGTCTTCGAGAGCGAGGAGGACCTGCGCGACAAGTTGCTGGCTCAGAAGGTGCAGGCTGGCGACGTCCTGGTCATTCGCAACGAGGGGCCCCGCGGCGGGCCGGGCATGAGGGAGCTGTCTATTCCTGCCGCCCTGCTGGTGGGCATGGGCCTGGCCGAAAGCGTGGCTATGGTCACCGACGGCCGCTTCTCAGGGGCGACTCGCGGCCCCTGCATCGGCCATGTAGCGCCCGAGGCCTACGACGGCGGGCCCATCGCCCTGGTGCAGGACGGCGATCTCATCGACATCGACATCCCCCAGCGCAGGCTCGACCTGCTGGTCAAGGCAGACACGCTGGCGCAGCGGCGGCATCGCTGGCGACGGCGGGAATCGCCTTTCGCCAAAGGTTTCCTCGCCCTCTATGCGCAGCGGGTGGGCCCGGCGAACCGAGGGGCCGTACTCCGTTAGGGAGGCGTCATGGATAAGCTACTGGTAGGATTCATTGGGGCAGGAAGGATAGCCGACCTGCACGCTCTCGTGTATCGGGACAACCCCGAGGCAGAGATCTACGCCGTCTGCGATAGCCAGGAGGAGGTGGCCCGCCAGCGAGCGCAGGAGTGGGGAGCGCAAAGGTGGCTCAGTGACTACCGCGAACTTCTCCGTGACGAGGCCCTGGACGCGGTGGAAATCCTCACGCCGCACCATCTCCACGCCGAGATGACCATCGCTGCCCTGGAGGCAGGCAAGCACGTCTCCCTCCAGAAGCCGCCAGCCGTCAACCTCGGCGAAACCGACGCCATGATCGCCGCCGCGCAGCGCTCGGGCAAGCTTTTTCGGGTGTGCGAGAACTTCCGCTACTATCCGCCCTACGTCAAGGCGAAGGAGCTGCTGGACGAGGGGGCCATCGGCGAGCCCCTGTCCATCCGGGTGAAGGTCATCGACGGCTCGCCCCAGTTCGGCTGGCATGTCCCTGCCGAAGCCTGGCGCTGGCGTCTCACCGAGGCCGAATGCGGCGGGGGGCCGGCCATCTTCGACCACGGCTACCACATTTTCTCCATAGTGATGTACTTCCTCGGCCCGGTGGAGAAGGTCTTCGCCTGGATCGAGTGGCGGGAGATGGGGCGGGGGCTGGTGGCCGATATCCCAGCCATGATCGTCTGGAAGCACCGCCAGGGCACCCGCTACGGCTCCTGGGAGACGGTGGGCTCGCCCGAGCTGGTAGTGCGCTCCAAATACTATGCCAACGACGAGTGGGTGGAGATCACCGGGAGCAAAGGCGTGATCTGGGTCAACCGCTGTTCGGGCATGATGCTGGAAGGGCCGCCGCTGGTGCTCTATCGGGACGGTGAGACAAGGTCCTTCCACACGC
>DAOUDQ010000364.1:0-2093 GCA_034431045.1 Dehalococcoidia bacterium
GTATTCCCCACCTGGCCGTAGAAAGGGTCCTGCACCTGAGCGGCCTCGAACCTCATTATCTTTGCCAGGTCGGCGTGTCTGCGGGCGTCGGTGGAGTGGTAAGCGACCTTCTGGAAGTCGTTGGGGGTCAGGTTGTTCTTGGCCATGAAGGCTGATACCGCCTCTGGAATGACCCGTAAGAACCCTTCCTCGATGACAAAGCGGTCTTCCCAGGTCCTGACGGTGCTTTCGTCGCTGGAGCGCCATATGTCCAGCATGTGGTCGGTGATGTGGTAGTCCGCCTCCACCTCAGCGACCACGCCGTCCTTGGCAATGAGCAGGGCAACAGCTCCATCCCCCATCGCGCGGTCGAGGCTGCCCTTGGCGGTCGCCATGCGGCAGTCAGAGGCGACCACCAGCACACTGTTGGCCGTGCCCGCCCGGACAGCGTCCATGGCCATCTTCAGGGCGGTGGTTCCCGCCCGAAGCACATCGGTGACGTCGGCGCTGGTGATGTCCCGTCGCAGGTCGAGGGCGGTGGCGATTAAGGCCGCTCCCTGCTTCTCAACGTAGGGCGAAGTGGTGGTGGCGTATAAGATGCCATCCGCCTGGGATCTATCTATCCCCCTGAGGCAGTCCACTCCGGCAGCGACTGCCATGGTTATGCTGTCCTCGTCGAAGTTGGCCACTGCCTTCTCGGCGGGAAATCCCCATCCTGCCGTTTCCTTGCCCAGGCGATATTTGGGGACATAAGCTCCGTAAGATTTGATACCTGTCATAACGCCTCCCAGCGAAGCCGATTCAACGAGAATTTGCCCATATCAAGCCCGCCTGCCCTCATCGCAACCTGCGCCACCGTCGGTTCAATACAAGATCGTTCCCTTACCGAATGCCACGCTGGTTTTAGCATGACCGGAAACGCTGGGTCAAGCTTACCCTTGTCTGTAGTTTACAATACCCACAGCCTCTATTCTTTTGGCGGTCGCTTGACTCCTCTCCCTCACCTGAAGTACGGAGCTTCGGCCCTTTCATACTCGGTCGGCCCTTGTAGATGGAGAGGGTGATGGGGCTGCCCCCTAACTTATCTGGAACAGCTTTTCCAGGCGGAGGGCCAGTGCCAGCTTGCCCCTGAGGCGCAGCCGGCGGGTGAACACGGCCCACAGAGGGCTGAGCTCCTTGGTCTGCAAATCGATCCAGTAGGCCGGTCTGGTGTGAAACTCGATGTCGGCCGTGGCGGGCGCGCCCTCGTGGGCGGTGCACTGTCCCTCGGCGATGGCCAGCGTCCACTGGCCGCCGCCTTCGCCCTCCAGATCGAACAGATAGGTGGCCTGCAGGTCGCCCCCGCGCTCCGCCCAGTAGAAGAGGGGCATGATGGCGAAGGCCTGGCTCAGGGCCTCGTGGGTCTCCTCAGGCGAGCATAGCTCCATCCAGTGGGGCAGGCGCCTCCGCCGGCGTATGATGCGACGGATGTCCTGATAGTGCAGAGGCAGGTGCAGGAAGCCCATGCTGAACATGTGGGCGATGGTCCCTGGGCGACCGAGGCCGGGGTTGTGGCCGGGCCGTTGCAGGTCTTCCTCGCTGAGGCCTTCCAGCATGTCGATATGCCTCTGGAAAGCCGCCTGAAAGCGAGGGAGCAGCTCCTGTGGCGACAGGTCACGTACAGAATCCACGCAGCTCTGATTGTACTCGTTGATGTCGGTGCGGCTGCTCAGGCCCGGGATGTCTACCGGCTCGCCAGCGATGTTCTGAGATGTCATCGGCAGGATCTCCATTTCCTGGTTGGTCACCAGGTGGGCCAGGTAGTCCTTGGCCGACCAGGGAATTCTGCGCAAGCGGCACTGCCAGTCATCGTCGTCCAACTGGCTGAAGGCATCCATGCAGCGCTGGAGCGCCGCCGAGTAGCAAGCCACGCGGGTCTCTTTGGTCGAGTTCATGTGCGTCATCTCCTTAGCTGCTGCCGCCTGGTGGCAGGCAGGTCCAGTCCTGGATTTGCCCGGTTGCCCGCAGGACGCGCTCGGGCGTGACGGGCATCTGCCGGTTCGTCTAGCTGCTTATTCTACAGCCAGGGCGGGGCGGGAGACAATAATGAGGCCATGATAGACTAGGCGTTGGAG
>DAOUDQ010000365.1:0-6578 GCA_034431045.1 Dehalococcoidia bacterium
AGGCTGAGGGTCGGCAACCGGAGAACCCAACCGCCCTATGGCGTGGGACATTGTACATGATGCCAGGCGGAGAAAGCCTGCAATACCTGCTCTCGACGCCAGCCGGTGATCGGCTGCCCGCACCGGCAGCACGGGATGTTTCTGAACACGAGCAGCTCTTCGAGCGCCCTTCGCAACTCCGCCACCTCATCGGGCGGGTGCTTCACCGCCATCAGGAGTTCATCCCACAGAACTGCCCTCAGGAACATCCGGTCAAGCTCGCTACGCCGTTGGCTTGGCCTGGCCCACTGGATATCCACCCCCGCCTGCCGAGCGTAGAGTTCCATCTCCATGGCCAACCGTGTCTCATCGAGAGCATCCACGTAGATATCCCTCACCAGGTCTTTCAGCCTGCTCAGGGCCTCTGGGCTCTTGTCGCCCCCCAGGAATTCCTTGACCCCCTCGTAGCGCCACTGGGCAGGATAGACCATGTCGGCCAGCCTGCGATTCTCTTCCTCCACCTTGGCCTTCCCAGCTATGGCGGAGTTCAGCTGTGCCTGCCGGGTTAGGGAGGCCGCCGCTAGTAGCACATGGAGCGAGGGAATCCGAAGCCTTGTGTCCGTACACCTCGGTTTTTCCGGCGTCAATATGGACGGAACTCCCGGAGTGCATAGACCTTCTATTGTACCGGGTGTACGCCGAATATGGACAACATGATAGACTTCGAATATGGAGGCGGATCATGGGGACAATGGGACAAGTACGTAACTTACTGGAGAGGGGCCATACTCCAAGAGAGCTTGTGCGTGCTGGCTACGCCAAGTCCACAGTGTATGCGGTCAAGAAGAAGATGCCCCCGCAGCAAGGGGCGCAGTCTAAGAGCAAAGGGCTAGCGGAAGCTGACCACGAACTCGCTGAACTCCGACGCCAGAAGGAGAGAGCAAAGTTGGTAATGGAGATTGAGGAGATGGAGGCCAAGAGGCCCTCACTGGCTCGCCGATTGGAGGTCCTGGAACGTCAAGTGAAGCTGGGCAAGGCAGCACTAGCCGAGGTTGCCTTGCTTGCGCCTTTAGTGCTGGAGGCGATGCAAGCGCTGGACGGCGTCGAGGGGTGGCAGCTGGACGTGGCAGACTGCGACGAAATTGGGAGACGTGCCCGCGATTGGTTTCAGCGCGGCAAGTCACCCCTTGCTCGCTTCTTCCGGGAAGCCTTCGACGACCATCAGCGGCTGATCCAGGCGTCTATCGGCCCAACGAGCGCTGGTTAGGGAGGCTACCTTCACTGGAAGGTGAGGCGATGTCCTAGGTACCAGGTCTGGGATGCCGTCGTCCTGATATGTTCGACGAGCTCGTCTCTCCACTTCTCGAGCTGCTCGTGCTGGCCCATCGTTGCCCCGTTTCAAGGATGTCGCAAGAACGCGATATGTTGAGCGCCTTGGGGTATAAGAAGGTCATACCGCACACCGGTGAGCGGTCGGAGCGCGCCGTATCACCGATGCCGCCGATCGCACCGATGTAACCGTTCCACCGTTCACCGTTACATAGCTCCCCCTCCTCTATGGCCGAACTTCAAACAGCATCTTTTGGCGATTTAGGTGCAGTAGTTTCGACGTTAGCTCTATGGTGGAGGAGCCATACTTCGGAATGTGCATCTCAACTTTGTCGGATGCCTTCGAACCAAAATGGCCGTGTCGCGTTCTCTCCTGGCTCGCCGTGAGGACCGCCACGGAATCAGCTCGATTCACCAGCTCTATTGCCCCTATGGGTTCCTCCAGCGAGCCGGATTCCAGGAACGGCTTTGCCTTGGATGTGTTCTGCACGATGATCAGACCGAGGCCGTGGGCGCCAGCTATCTGCATCAGACCAGTCACCCACGACGCCACCTGGTCGTTATCATTGATACGACCCCTGTATGCCTGCCTGAAGCTATCGATGATAACCACTTCGGGCTTGGGACCGGCGGCGAGCACTCCGTTGATCTCATCCAGGCTTTTCAGAGGCTGAAAAGGCCGACTTTCGACCCTGGGTTCATAGAGCACGTTGAAGCTCGTGGTCTGCTGTGTTAGGCGTTGAAACAACTGGAAGTTGGGCAGCTCGAAGTTAAGGTAGAGGCAGATGCAGGGCTTCACCTTGAAGCCAATCCAGGGCTCGCCACTGGCAAAGCAGAGCATTAGCTGGGTGGCGAGCAGGGATTTGCCTATTCCAGAGCGTCCGGCAAGGACAAGATATCGATTGGGTATCAGCAGGTTCTCAATTAGAAAGCTTGGAGCCTTCATCGATGCCCACCGGCCTAGATAATCTGACAGTTGCATCCCGCACTGGCCTCTCTACGGATGACGTAAGGAGCAAGGGATATGATTCACGTTGGGCATTGGCGGTCTGCACTCCCGCCGGTTGCCAGCTCAGGCTTTTAGCTTATTGCTGGCATCGTCTCTTGGATGTTCTTCCTCGTTGTTGCTGGTCATGAGCTGCCGCCACCGCAGCCGCCGGAAATGGCTGGGACCGTACCGGCCTAGCGTGGTGAGACCGCCCTTGGCCGCATCCCGCTTTCTTCTCTCCCTCCGGCAGTCTCCAAAGTGAACGGCTGTCCCATCCCCAGCGCCACAGGTGCAGGCCCAGGATGCCTGGCCTGCTTTGCTGGCCCGAACGCGGCGCTGAAGCCCATCAGGTCTGGCTGTGGCGCGCATCACGATCCCGCCCGGCGGTGGATTGGCCTTTTTAGGCGGTGGATCTCTTCTTCCTCAACCCGCCAGTGCCCGTTCGGCAGTTGGAGGCCCTTTAGCCGCCCGTCTCGAAGCCAGCGGTATAAGGTCCAGCGGCTAACTCCTAGATCCCGTTCAAGGTCGGCTAGCTTCAGCATCTCGCGAATATTGTGGCGAGCGAGGGAGAGTTTAGGTATTAGGTGGCTGCTTGATGGGTGCGCTTAATATTGCGGGGGGATAGGGGAGCCTAAGGGGGACTGGCCTATGAGCGAGAGAAGGACTGGCGAATCGCAGCGACCCTGTCGCGTAGCTTTTTCCGCTCCTGGGAAAACTGTATTTCTCGGCGATGAGTCTCTGTCACCCTTGGCGGAATGCCCCAGCGACGTCCTCCAAGCTGGCGGGCTTGCTTGTCCCAGAGCTCCATTGCCAGCCTCGCTGTCATTTTCTTGCCGTCCGCCTCGCTGACCTTTTCCGCCAGTATGTAGGTCGCCCACGAGCGGACGTAGCGAAGTCTCTCGGCTTTTGACGATGGCGGCAGCTTGTTGACGTGTGCTTGATAGGCGCAAGCTAGCTCTGCCTCCAGAGCCGCTCTGGGCGGCCAAGGATAGAAAACGCGGAGCCTTACCGAAGGAGCAGGCTCGTTTTCCCATCCTGTTTCGAGGTAAATCGTTCGGGTCCCTGTATCTTGGGGCGGGGAGGCGGGGTGGGTAGGGCGAAAACCTTGCATCGCGTTCAGGGCTTGGTCACATAGCCGGTCTGGGCTGAGTTCACGGCTGAAGATGCGAATGTCCACCCATTCGTGCTCCGGCACTAATTCCAAGGCTGAAACATAGCGGCTCAGCGACATTCCTTGCTCGGCTCTGGCGAGTTCCTTAGCGAGACGTTCTCCCCATTCAGGAAGCGCGTGACGCCAGCGGAACACCACGGCAGGGAACGGGCAGGGCTGCCCAAGGAGCGCAGCGGCCATGACATCTCTCCACGGTACGCCGAACGGCTTTCCAAGATCGAAGGCCCTATGATACGCTTGCGCCAGATCCTCGAGCAATTGGTGCCCCCCGGGCTCCGGGCGCAGGCTATCGAGGACAGCAAGGGACCACTCCAAATCATCCTCATCGTCCACGCGTTGTGATTCGATGATATCCAGCACCATTTCGTGCTGGTCCGTGAGCTCGGCGTACCAGAGGTCATCGAGAATGTAGGAGACAAGGCTGCGCACCAGAGGGTCGCCCGCGCCTTCTGGAATAGTCCTACTGGATTTGAATAGGCGCTGGCGAATGGCATATAGCCCCTCCCGAAACTCGTCGTCCAGGAACTGCAAATAGAAGCATCCATCGATGGAGAAATTCCCCAGGTAGGGGCTAGCAATGACCCCTCTGGCCGCGGCGAACACCTCGTCCGCCGTCACATTTCTAGCAGTAGCCTCAGCGAATGTCCCTGACTTACTCTTGAGTCTGGCTCTCTTTGCCTGGCTTGGGACGGCTGCCCGCTTTTGACACGGATAGCAGACGGGATCAGGGTTGTACCTGGTGAGGCGCGCGCCACAGGATTGGCAGTGACGTTCTTGCATTGTGTCTCACCACTGTCCGGCGTTCGGTTTGCCCCTACCTTTCGGGCAGCTGGTCAAAGGGGTCCGACTGCCAGGCGCTTGTTGCACTAGCGGGTGCCTGCCTGGTCCATAGCACCCTTAGGTCATCGATCCTGAGACGCTTTTCGGTTGCACCTGGCTCTGCCCTCACATGTATGGTGCGCGAAGCGTATCTCAGGCTTTGCTACAGGCTCAGGTTATCCCCGGGGCTGTACTTCCGATGCGCTCTTAGCGCCCGCTCCTTGGCCGTGCTCTGCGTGTATCTTTGGGCCATCCTGTGCACGGTCCAGCCCATGAGGTCCATCAGCTCCTGGTCCTGGATGCCGAGGTCACGCATCTTGGTGGCGGCGTAGTGGCGGAAGCGGTGGATGCTTGGCGCGGCGACACTTGCGCTGGCACAGATGCGCTCAACCGCCTGATATAGGCCACCGGGCGTAAGGGGCTGGCCCCGCTTGTTCAACCACAGCTCTGGCCTAATGCTGTTTCGTACTCGAAGATAGCGGTCTACGGCCAGCTGAGCCTTATACCCTAATCGCACGAATCTCTCCCGACCTCGCTTGCCTCTCACCAGAATGCGCTCCCTGTCTAGGTCGATATCCTCGACCATTAACTTGCAGAACTCGCCGGCGCGGAGGCCGGTGTCTAGCAGCACCCAGAGGATAGCGGCGTTTCTCCGCGACTCAAAGTGGGTGCCCCGGCAGGCCTTGAGCATTCCCTTGAGTTCGTCGTCGCTATACGGGTTGGGGATGTGCTCTTGGACGGGTGGTGCCTTCACATTGGCTAGAGGGTTGTCATTGAGCTCTCCCTCTTCGACCAGCCACTTGAAGTAGCGAGAGAGGGCCATCTGGTCGTTCCTGGCAGTGTTGGGAGCTCTACTCTCGCGCCGCTGGGCAAGGAAGTGAGTGACGTGCTCCCTGGTGACCACTCTCGGGAAGCCCATCGCGCGGGCGAATTCCTGGAACTCCCTTACCGTCAGGTCGTACCGGCGAATCGTGGTGGGCGCTATGCCCTCCGCCCTGAGATAGCGGAGGAAGCTCTT
Organism: Dehalococcoidia bacterium; assembly: GCA_034431045.1. Classification (GTDB taxonomy): domain Bacteria; phylum Chloroflexota; class Dehalococcoidia; order SM23-28-2; family SM23-28-2; genus SM23-28-2. Next base: position 5,305 of record DAOUDQ010000365.1, read on the forward strand.
CCTCAGCATCTCGTCCTCATGGAGGGCGTTCTTCTCAAGGTCCTTTTGCTTTACCATCTGACGCATTTCCCCACCTCATTTCTACTTACAACGCGGCTGGCGGCCCATTCGTTTCTCCTTCTTCCGCTTTTTCGGGTGCAGTTCGCATGTCTCGCAGCGACTTGCTACCTCACATAAAAGCCGAAAGCGGGCCTTTCGCCCGCATCCGAATCTATCTAGACTTGCGAACTAATCTGGGGCCCCTGGCGGGACTCGAACCCGCGACGCGCGGTTTAGGAAACCGCTGCTCTGTCCACTGAGCTACAGGGGCACCCTTCGAGAGTTCAGTGAGAAGAGCTAGGGGTCAAGATGTTCACCCTTGACCCCTACCCCCACAATCCTTCGCATTGGTGGAGATAGCGGGGCTCGAACCCGCAACCTCGGCGATGCGAACGCCGCGCTCTCCCAATTGAGCTATATCCCCTTGGCAGTGTCATTATAGATAGGGCCGCCTGGCGTCGTCAAGAAAGGCCCCCTTTCCCTTCTTGGCGGGAGGCAGAAGGCCTTCCATCAGCTCCACCTCCATCCAGCCCCCGTCCAGGTCTATCGCTTTGATCACGTCATCCAGGGCCGGGATGAGCAGCTCGCCGCCTTCGCCATGCACCACGAAGACGTCGTTGCTGCCGGTGCTTAGGATGTGGGTCACCTTGCCCAGCGGCTGGCCTTCAGTGGTGCGCACCTCTAGCCCCAGTATCTGGAACTGATAGTACTCGCCCTCCGATAGGGGTTTCAGTTCCTCCTCTGGCACTTCCAGAAAGCCCTGGCGCAGAGCCTTAGCGGCGGTGGCGCTGTCAATGCCCGAAAGCTTGATGTAAACCTTCCCCTTGTGCCAGCGACAGCGCTCGATAGCGTAGGCGACACCCTCTACGTAGAGGCTACCGCCGAGCGCAAATCGTTCCGGAAAGTCGGTCAGGGGCTCCACCTTCAGGTCGCCTCGCAGGCCCCAGGGGCCAACGATGCGGCCGACAGCCACGTATCCCTGGCTAGCGTTTTCCCGGGAGCGAGACATAGCTACTTGCCGCTGCCGGCGTTGGAGACCGCTAGGCCTCCGGCACATGAACTCGGGAAGGCGAGCGATGAGGAAAGTCAGGCAGGTCCCTATCCGATCTCCAGTACCGCCCTGGTTCCCTTGCGGATGGCGGCCACCTTGAGCAGGGTGCGCATGGCGTTGGCGATGCGTCCCTCCTTGCCTATCACCCTGCCCATATCCGACTCGGCCACCCGCAGGCGATAGA
>DAOUDQ010000366.1:0-1504 GCA_034431045.1 Dehalococcoidia bacterium
CGGTGTACAGGCCAGCGGCGATGTCGCCCAGGGAAAGGCCAGGGCGCACCGGCGGGCCGTCGAGCTCGCCAGTGATGCTCATGACGCCGCCCATCCCCTGCACCACGATGTCCAGGGCCGGCCGCAGCCGTTCGGGCCCCGTGTGACCGAAGCCGGAGGTAGCGGCATAGATAAGGCGAGGGTTGCGTTTCTGGAGGACGTCGTAGCCCAGGCCTAGCTTGTCCATGGTGCCCGGCGTGAAGTTCTCCATCATCACGTCGGACACCTCCGCTAGGCGCAAGAAGAGCTCCCTGCCCCGTTCCGCCTTCAAGTCAAGGCAGATGCTCTTCTTGCCGCGGTTGATGCTGAAGAAGTAGCAGCTTTCGCCGTTGACGATCGGGCCGGTGGTGCGGGCGGCGTCGCCGTAGGGGGACCGCTCCACCTTGATGACCTCTGCCCCCAGATCGCACAGGATCATGCTGGCGAAGGGCCCGGCCAGCACCCAGGTGAGGTCGAGGACTCTGATTCCTTCCAGGGGCCCCGACATTTTCCCCTCCTCGCACGGTGTGGATTAGGCCGAGCACATGATAGCAGGAGATCGGGGCAAGAGCCCAGGCCTGTCGGTCAGGCCGGAAGGGGCAAGTGGGTGAGGGTTACAGGCAGTGAAGAGGATAGCGGGCGTTCTGTGGCTAGGCCGTCGATTCCCCCTGGGTGTTGAGGGTAAAGCGCGGGCCGCTGGGGGTGTCCTGGCAATCGATGGTGGCATCTCCCAGAAGCTCAGCCACATCGGTTGCCACCAGCAGAACGTCGGTGTCGCCGCTCTGGATGATCTCGTCGCCCTCGCGGCGCTCATCGAAGGCGAGTTCGAACTTACCGCCTCGATTCACCAGCCGCAGGACCTTGCCGGCACTCTCTTCTTGCCCTTCCTGGATCTCTTTTAGAAGCTGGGCAGCGTGCTCGGTCACTGTCACCATGAGCAACCTCCTCCCTGTGGAGCCATCCTAGTCGACGATTGCTACCAACGGGGACGGCTAGCCCTCTGCTTGTTAAAGCACTCGTCGCAGTAGACTGGCTTGTCCAGCCTCGGTTCGAAGGGGACCTGCGTCTGAGCACCGCAGCTGCTGCAGACGGCGTCGTACATGATGCGCTCGCCGCGGCTGCGCCCGTAGCCGCCGCCGCGCTCGGACCGCCTGGCCTGACGGCAGGGGGGACAGCGCTTGGGGTCCTGATACCCTCTGCCGGCGTGGAATTCCTGGTCGGCCGCCGAGAAGGTGAATTCGGCGCCGCAATCGGCGCAAACTAGGGTCTTGTCTTCAAAGGCCACTCGATGACCTCCTTCGCTAGTCTCGGTTAAGCCTCGGTCATCGAGCGACTCTCGTCGTGGGGCTTTCCCCGCGGGGGATGCCGACGCCGGAACGTTAACCTGTGCCTATGCTAGCACGGACGATGGCGGCTGACAACCCGCTGCGCTGACAAGGGGCTAGACTAGCCCCTGGGGTGGAGCGGCGTTCAGCCGGGGCGGAAG
>DAOUDQ010000367.1:0-6692 GCA_034431045.1 Dehalococcoidia bacterium
CATGGCCCGCGCCTGGTGGTTCGCCCGCCGCGCCCGCCGACGGGGTGTCGCCGCGGTCACGGTCCCTATTCAGGTGCGGCAGAAGTTCGCTCGCGTTAGGGCCGCCAAGTTCTTGGCCTACCTGGATGGCGATGGCTACCCGGACATCGTGCCGGCCCTCTCCCTCAGACCGGCCCATGGGCAGACATTCGTCTTTAGCAGCGGCCTGGCGGCGCCGGCTTTGGCAGCGCTGAGCCCCGGCGCAAAGGTGGCTGCCGCGGTGCTCACCTTCGAGCCGGTTGCCTATCAGATAAAGGGCCAATTCCTGGGGGCAGAGCGGAGCCTAGGGCGATTGGCCGGGGTGGTGGCCGTTCAGGAGGTATACAGCGCCTCGCCGCCGCTTTCGGGCCAGCGAATCGCCTAGGGATTGCCCAAAGGTCAGGGGCTTGGCGCCGTTGCGCACCTGCCACTTCTGCCAGTAACATGCGGGCGAAGGTCGCTAGCGGCGATGGTCTCGCCCTGGAGATGTTGAAGGGAGGTTGCCATGTCCACCATTAAGGCAGGTGAGGTTCTGCTCAGGTGCCTGGTGCAAGAGAACGTTCGCGTCATCTTCGCTGTCCCCGACGGCGCCTACAACTCGGTTCTGGGGAAACTCAACGAATACGGGGTGCGCCTGATACCGCCACGCCACGAGGCCGCCGCTGCCCACATGGCCGACGCCTGGTCACGGGCCACAGGGGAGCCAGGCGTCTGCATGGCGGGCGCCGGTCCGGGAACCGCCAACCTCCTGTCGGGGATCATCACTGCTAAGTCGGAGGGCAGCCCGGTCATCGCCATCACTGCCCAATGCCCCAGCGGCGCCATCTATCCCGACCGCGGTGGCGTCTTTCAGTATGCCGACCAGATGGGGCTATTCGAGGCGGCCACCAAATGGAATGCCTATGTGTCTGACCCGAAACGGATTCCCGAACTGGTGCAGAAGGCTTTTCGGGTGGCGATGAGCGACAGGCCTGGCCCCGTTCAGCTCGACATCCCTGAGGATGTCCTGGGTGCCGAGGTGGAGGAGGAGCGGGTGGTGGTCGAGCCGCGGCAGCGCTATCGAATGACCCAGCCCATGGCCGCGGACAGGGCCCTGGTTAAGGAAGCGGCGGCCATGCTGACTGAGGCCACTCTCCCAGCGGTCTTCGTCGGCGGTGGGGTGCGCCATGCGGGCGCTTGGGCCGAGGCAAGGCAGTTGGCGGAGCATCTGGCCTGCCCGGTCCTCCTTGGCACATCGGCCCGAGGTGTCCTGCCCGAGGATCATCCTCTCTGCTTCGTCCCTCTGTCTACCGGAGGCATGTCCCTGCGCCGCGAGGCCGATGTGGTTCTGCTGGTCGGGACTCAGCTCGGCCAGCACGAGAACTATGGAAGACCACCCATCTGGGGCTTGCCGGACCAGCAGAAGATCATCCAGGTGGACGTGGACCCTGAGGCTGTCGGCCGCAACCACCCCGTCGACCTGGGGCTGGTGGGCGACGCCAGGGCCACCCTGGCCAGCCTGCTTGAGGAAGTCGAAGCTATCACCGGGCCTCGACCCCCATCCGAGAGGTTGGACGAATTCCGCCGCCAGAGCCAGGACTGGGAGCGCAACCTGGCGGGTCTGGCCCGCGAGGGCAAGCCCGTGCATCCGGCCAAGCTGATGATGGAGGTGGCCGAGTTTTTCCCCCGAAATGGCATCCTGGTGATGGATGGCGGCAATACGGGTCTCTACTGCTTCCAGTACCAGCGAGTCTACGAGCCGCGCAGCTTCCTCTGGACGTCCGAGTTCGGGCACCTCGGCGTAGGGATACCCTACGCCATGGCTGCCAAGCTAGCTAACCCGGACCGGCCAGTGATTCTGGTCGCAGGCGACTCCGCCTTCGGCTTTAACATCCAGGAGCTGGAGACGGCCTACCGCGAAAAGCTTCCCTTCATTTGCGTTATCAACTGCGACTACCGCTGGGGCATGGAGGTACCTGGTCAGGTTCGTGCGTTCGGGACCGACAATCTGGTGGGTGTTGACCACTCGCGGCCGCGCTACGATCAGGTGGCCAAGGCCTTTGGCTGCTTCGGAGCCTACGTGGAGGACCCGCCGGAGATACGGCCCGCCCTGGAAGCGGCGGCAAAGTCGGGCCTGCCGGCCGTGATCCAGGTGGTGGTGGATCAGGAAGCCAACGTGTACCCGCCAGGCCGGGCGGAGTACGACATGATCGGCACAGTGTGAGAAGGCGAGTCGGATCTGGGGGTGTGGCGGCTGGTGTTGTTGCGATGTGATCGTCCGGCCACCTTTTCTAGGAGGTGGAGCAGATGAATGACTGGGCATCGAAAAGCTTTTGGCTGGGGGCGACGCCCTACACTGAGAATCCGGCCCTGCAGGAGGATATCCGCGCCGACGTGGCCATCGTGGGTGCAGGCTTCACCGGCTTGTCCACGGCCTACTATCTGCGTCAGGCCGACCCGTCGCTGCGAGTGGTCGTTCTGGAGTCGGATGTCGTGGGCTATGGGGCCAGCGGCCGCAACGGCGGATTCGCCATGACCTTGATAGGGCTAACCTTATCGTTGACGGCCAGACGCTTCGGTAAGCAGAAGACACGCCAGGCCCACGATTTCATGGTGGGGGCTGTGAGGCACATCGGCGAGCTAGTTGAGAAGCAGGGCATCGACTGCGATTACGAAAAGAACGGCCTGCTCACGGTGGCTACCAATCCAGCCCAGGTGGATCGCCTCCAGGGCGAGATTGGCCTGGCCCACGAGCTGGGGATCGAGGGCGTGCGCTGGCTGGACGCTGGCGAGCTGCGGGAGGAGGTGAACTCTCCCCTCTACCTGGGGGCGAGGGCGGAGGAGGAGTGCGTCCTAGTCAACCCCGCCAAGCTGGTACGGGGGCTGAAGAACCTGGCCGAGGGCGCTGGTGCCGAGATCTACGAGGGCACACCGGTGGAGGCGGTCCACCTGAAGCCCCGCATCAGGCTGGAGACACCCCAGGGCAGCGTGGCCGCTCAGAAGGTGGTGTTTGCCACTAACGCCTTCACCCAGCGCTTTCCCCAGCTTCATTCCAAGGCTTTCCCCATTTTCACCTACATCGTCCTCACCGAGCCGCTTACTCAAGAGCAGCTATCGCCTATTGGCTGGGGACACCGCCAGGGGATCGAGGACGCGCGCAACCTTATCCACTACTACCGGCTGACCGCCGACAACCGCTTGCTTATGGGCGGAGAGGACGTCATGTACTACTACGGCGGCCGGGTGGGCTTCGACCAGCACTGGCCGACCTTCGACCGCTTGGAGCGCACCATTGTCGAGGTCTTCCCCAGCTTGGCCAACGCTGGCATCGCTCATCGATGGGGCGGGCCGGTCTCGGTGCCGCTCGACTTCTACCCGGCGATGGGCTACCTGGGCGGCGACCGGCGGGTGATCTACAGCCTGGGCTGCACAGGCCACGGGGTAGCGCTCGCCAGCATGGCCGGCCAGATCCTGCGCGACCTGGTGAGGGAAGAGAGGACGGAACTCAGCGAGCTCTTCTTCGTCAACCGGCGGCTGATCCCCCTACCTCCGGAGCCATTGCGGTTCATGATGGCCCAGGGCATCCGGCGGACGCTGGCTCTTCAGGACGACTGGGAGCGGCGCAAGCAGGCAAAGCCGGAGGAGCCCCTGCACCTCTCGTCGGCCTAAGCTCCGAGCTTCCCCCTAGACGGAGGGTGTTTGGAAGCCAAGCGATGTGGCAGCCTCGCTATACCGTCTGGGCTACCTTGGGATCCCTTAGTTTGGCGCTGTAAAGGGAAATGTCTGCCAGCCTCACTAGGTCGTCGACGGTGGCGGCGTCATCGGGGAAGCAAGCTAGTCCAGCGCTGAGGCCGAGGTGAGCGGCAGCGGGGTCATTCAGTTCCTTGAGCTTGTTGGCCAGGGACCTCCCTATCCGCTCGAGTATGGCCTGGGCCCGGGTCGAGTCGGTGTGCATGAGTATCGCGGCGAACTCGTCGCCACCATAGCGACAGGCGATGTCTGAACGCCGCATTTGCGACCGGATGGAATCGGCAGCAAGGCGCAGTACCTTGTCCCCCGCCGCGTGCCCCCGGGCCTCGTTATAGCTCTTGAAGTTGTCGATGTCGACGAGCATCACGGCAAGGCCGTGCTCGTAGCGCTTGGCACGCTCGATCTCCTCGCCCAGGCGCTGGTGAAAGTAGGGGCGGTTGTACAGGCCTGTGAGACTATCGGTGATCGCTCTCAGTTCTGTCTCCGCCCGCAGGTGAGCATTCTCCAGGGGTAGAGCAACCTGGGCGGCAGCGGCCTGGAGGAGGTTCAGGTGCGACGCCTGGAAGGGCGATCTCTTGGAAAATGTGACAAGCACAAGGCAGCCGAGGGGGTTTTCGCCGATGCCCAACGGCGCACACACGACGCTCTGGGGCAGGCCCGGTTTTCCAGTGAGGTGTTTGAAAAGGTCCTCACCCTCAGGGCCGAGACCTCCCGCCGCTGTCAGTTCTTCTATCGAAGAATACAGCTGTGTTTCGCCTGACTGGAAGGCTGCGCCGATCAGGCCTTCGCCGGGCTTGGCCACCAGCTTGGAGATCACCTTCTGATCCAGACCGCGCACAGCCGAACCTGTAGCAGGTCTTTATGTCGGTTGTAGGCCATGAGGAACCCGGCCTCCGCTCGCGGCAACAGTTCGAGGGCGGCTTCTAGGGCTCTGTCAGCCGCTTCGTCAAACCCGATGGCTGTGGCGGCGGCCTTTGATAGGTTAAGGAATAGGCGAAGCTGCTCGTCGCGCTGTCTTACCTCCTTGACGAGGTGACTGAGCATTGTGGTATCGCGGGCTGTGCCTTCAATGGTTGCCAGGCGGCCGTCCTCATCATAGGTAGGTAGGAAGTTGAAGGTCAGCCATATTGTTTGGCCGTCCCTACGCAGGCACTTCAGGGCTAGCGGACCTTCGGGCATGTTGCCGGAAAGCATGGCCTTCCATAGGGCGACGAAGGACTGCCAGTGGTCGGGATGGACAAGCCGACCGACGATCTCTGGGCCGGAGGCCAGCTCCTCGAGGGTAAAGCCCGTCACCTTCTCCCAGGCCGGATTGGCGTAAGTGAGGCCCTTCCGGATGTCTACCCGGAAGATGAGGTCAGCGGTACGTTCTGCCAGTTGGCGATATCTTGCCTCAGCCTGGGCGAGGCCGGTCTCGGCCGTCTCCTTGGCCAGCAGGGCGACTATCATCCGGTCGAAATCCCTGGCGAGGGACTCGAACTCTGCCGACCTCGATATTTGGGGTCTGGTAGCGACATTTCCACTGGCAATTGCCCTGGCGCTTGCCTGAAGGGATGCCAGGGGTCGAAGAATGCTTCGCGCCAGCGCCAGCGCCGACCACACGCCCACGGCGAAGACAAGGCCGGCGAAACCCAGCAGGGCCCAAAGGAACAGATCTCCATCGCCAGCCGTTGAAGCGAAGCCGAGGTCCATCTGGCGTTGTTGTTCGCTGATCAGTTCGGCAACCACCGGCCTCAGGCTAGCGACCGAGTCGTCCATCTGAGAACGGGCTGCCGTGGCCTTTTCGACCTCACCGACCTCGGTGAACAAGAACACCCCTTCGCCCTGAACTGCGATCTGCTGGACCTCCCTGGCGAGGTCGTCTAGTGCGGCTGGCGCTTGGGAGTCGGTGGAGTCACTTTGCAGAGCTTGAGCCTCCTGGATACCTGCCTCAACCCTGGCAATGGAGTTGCGGAACGCCTCGGCAAAGCTCCAGTCCCTGGTGACGGGGAAGGCCCGCACGGTCTCGAGCTGGAGGGTGAATTCGGCATCGATGTCGGCCAGGGCGGCGGCTGTAAGGGAGGCCTTTTCTATAGCGGCCACGTCGACCTGATCGTTCTCAGAGCGGAAGACGGATGCCAGCGAGATGCCAATGAGAAGCAGCGTCAGCAGTGAAAACGTGGCGATGATCCGTCCGCGAACCGAACCCAAACCAGGCATTCGCCTGCCAGCCTTTCTCTGACTACAACGAGCTAGCTGCCACCCTCCGCCCGCCGTAGATGGGCTTTGGAGGTTGCATAACAGCAGATCAATAGCCTTTGCAGTGCTAAATGAATGGACGCCGGTCTAGGGCAGACCGTTACATCCAGGGCGTCCACGGTTGAAATCGCCGCCCGAGGTGCTATCATGACAAGGGTGGGCTCGTAGCTCAGCGGCAGAGCGGCCGGCTCATAACCGGCTGGTCGGAGGTTCGAATCCTCCCGGGCCCACCATATGCGCGCCCCTAGTGCAGACCCTCCGATTGCCTCTTTGGCGGCCGCAATTGGCACCTGTCCCAGACGCGCTATGACGAGCGCAACAACGAGCTGGGGGGCTTCTGGGACACCTTCAGCTTCCGACGGCAGGTCCTCTCATGGGGGCCGCGCTGTCTGGCTCTGGGGCTGCCGATGCGGTATCATGCTGTCGGAGGCTCAAGGACGATGGCGGGCGGGGCGAGCCTGCTTCAGGAAATACGGGACTTCTTGGCCCACTACCGGCCGCGGCGCCTTTCCCAGAATGAAACGACCCCGGCGGCGGTCCTTCTCCTCCTCTACGAGGAGGCAGACGAGCCCTATATCGTCCTGACCAGGCGCACCGAGGACGTAGAGCACCACAAGGGAGAGACCTCCTTCCCCGGCGGCGCCTTCGACCCTGAGGACGGCGACCTGCTCACCACCGCCCTGCGGGAGACGGAGGAGGAGATCGGC
>DAOUDQ010000368.1:0-1538 GCA_034431045.1 Dehalococcoidia bacterium
ATTGCCCTTGCATGTTCGCCGCCTGGGCGTGGACGTCCTCCATTCGCCCCACTACACGACGCCGCTGGCGCCTGGCACCTGGCGGCGGGTGGTGACCTTCCACGATGTTACCTTTTTTCTCCTGCCCCGCCGCTATCCTGTCCTGCGTCGGCTTTACTTTCAGGGGGTCAGCCGCGCTGGCGCCCGCCTGGCCGACTTCGCCATTGTTGTCTCCGAGACGGTGAAGGGCGATGTCGTACGCCGTCTAGGCCTGCCAGCGGAAAGGGTACGGGTGGTGCCCCTGGCGCCGGGGCCTGGCTTTCGCCCGCTGGAGGATTCGGCTAGGATGGAGGCGGTTCGCGACAGGTATGGGTTGCCTCCCAGGTTCATCCTCAACGTAGGCACTCTGGAGCCGGGCAAGAATCAAGCGACTTTGGTGCGCGCTTTCCACAGGCTCAAGGGTCAGGGCCTGGAGCAGGGGCTGGTCATCGCGGGGCAGGAGGGCTGGATGTATGAGAAGCTCTTTCGGCTGGTGGATGGCCTGGGCCTGAGGGAGGACGTGCGCTTCGTCGGCTACCTGCCCGACGACGATCTGGCGGCGGTCTACAATATGGCCGACCTGTTCGTCTTCCCATCGCTGTATGAGGGTTTCGGTCTGCCGCCCCTGGAAGCGATGGCCTGCGGCCTGCCGGTGGTGGCCTCTAGCGCGCCGGCCCTTGCCGAGGTGTTGAATGGGGCCGCCCTTCTGGTGAACCCTTCGGATGTGGATGCCTTGGTCGAGGCCTCGGCCAGGGCATTGCGTGACAGGCGCCTGCGCTCCCGCCTGCGCAGGCAGGGTCTGGAGCGGGCCAGCCAGTTCTCCTGGCAGCGGACGGCGCGCGAGACGGTGGCCGCCTATGAGGCGGCCGTGAGCTCAGCGAGGGACTAGCCGGTGGACCTATCGGTAGTCATCGTCAGCTTCAACGCCAGGGACTATCTGGGGCACTGCCTGGGCTCGCTATACGAACACACAGAGGGCATTGCCTATGAGGTGATCGTGGTGGACAATGCCTCCTGGGACGGCAGCGCCCAGATGGTGGAGAGCGAGTTCCCTCAGGCCAGCCTTATCCGCTGCTCCGCCAACCTGGGCTTCGCCGCTGCCTGCAATCGAGGCATCGCCCAGGCCAAGGGCGAGTTCATCCTCCTGCTGAACCCCGACACCGAGATCGCCGACAATGCCTTCGGCCCTATGGTCGCCTACTGTCGCCAGCAGCCGGACGTGGGCATCCTGGGCCCCAAGCTGCTCAACAGCGATGGCTCGTTGCAGCTCTCCTGCCGCCGTTTCCCCAGCCATCTGACCGGCCTGTTCAATCGCCAGTCCATCCTCACCCGCCTCTTCCCCCGCAATCGCTTCTCTACTCGCTACCTGATGTCCGACTGGAACCACAAGAGCATCGCCGAGGTGGACTGGCTGTCGGGGGCCTGCATGCTTCTTCGCCGCCAGATGCTGGCGGACATCGGTCCCCTGGACGAGGGCTTCTTCATGTATATCGAGGACGTAGACATCTGCTATCGGGCCC
>DAOUDQ010000369.1:0-2551 GCA_034431045.1 Dehalococcoidia bacterium
TCATCGTCCCCGCCATTACGGATTCCGGTGGGCAGGCCTCTGCAAAGCAGCCGCTCCAACTCATCTACTACGATGGCCATATGCACACCACCCGCTCCGACGGCTCGGGCGAAGTCGCGGACATAAAGGCGACTGCGCAGGAGCGTGGCCTCAGCGCGGTGATCATCACCGACCACTGCAAAAGCCTGACGCAGGCGGAATGGGACTCGCTGGTTGCCGAGACCGAGGCAGCCTCGGAGGACGATTTCCTCGCCCTGCCCGGCTTTGAGATCACGGGCAGCGAGGGGATGTTCAATCGCGGCCACATGAATGCCTACAACGTCGAGGACCCCTTCGTGGCCGACGAGCTTTGCCCGGAGGAGGTGTGGGAGGATCCGCCTAACCCGGCGGGCACCGGCGCAAATGCGGAAAGCCTGGAAAACTGGGCCGAGTGGGTCCACGACCAGGGCGGGATCGCCAACCACAACCACACGTCGGGCTCCACCCAGCTGGGGTACGACGTGAACAACATCGAGATCTACAACCAGAGCCACGTCGATGACGTCTTCGACTACGCAAAGCTGCTGGGCTATTCGGACGAAGAGGCGCTGGGGTTCGCGCTGACGTTGAACAACTTCGCCATCTACGGCGAGAGAGACGTCAACATGCTCGTGCCGTTCCCGCCCTTTGGGCTGATCCCCCTGAGGTGGGCGCTCTTCTACGCAACCTACGAGTTCAGTGGTGTTGGCCAGTGGCTGGGCTCGCCGCAGGCCCCGCTCAACTCATGGGATGACCTTCTGATGGACTACGTGGACGGCACTGTCGACAGGGCCACCTTCGGCGTGGCCAACAGCGACGCCCACAACACCGCGTTCAGAGACCCGGACGGCGACGGGCAAGTGGGCGAGGACCCCATCGACGGCGATGACAACGATGGCGACTGCGCCGATGACGACAGCAACGGAAACGGGGTCCCCTGCGACTGCCTCGGGGGGCCAGGCCTGTTCTGCGACGACGGGGTTGACGAGGATCCTCTTTCAGGGGACAACCCGCTCGACTCAAACGTAGGCCTGGCGAAGAACGGCCTCTACGTGAAGGAGCTAACCCCCAAAGAGGTCTACAAGGCCATCAAGAAAGGACGCAGCTTCGCCACCACAGGGCCGTCGCTCGCCTTCGATGTCAACGGGGAGTTCATGGGAGACACCGCTGCTATTGCCGAGGGCGGCACGGCCAACCTGAACCTGGGCGCGAGCTCGGAGAGCCCAACCGCCATACTGGTCAAGATAGACATCGTAAAGAACGGCTCCTGGAGGGAGACAGGCCAGTTCTGGCAGACGATCTACCCCATGAGCCCTGTCTACGAGGGGACGCTGGTGGACAGTGTGACCGAGGACGGCTACTACCGGGTTGAGGTCACATCCCTCGATCTGGGCACCGGCGCCTACCACTTCGCCTGGTCCAACCCGGTGTTTGTAGACGTCCAGTAGAAGCCTGTTCGGCAAGACGGCAGAGGGGCCGCCGCACGGTGCTGCGGCCCTTCTGCATTTGACGGCGGCCACAGGGCTCTCTGGACGACATCGCGCTCCGCGGATGGTCACTCTTGCACAAGCCCCATCGGCGCCGCCAGCAGCTCGCTCAGCGTCCGGGCGTTATACACGGCATAGGCAAAGGCGTCGTTGTTGAAGTAGACGTAGACATCGCTCAGACCCTCGGCCAGCCGCCGCAAGCGCTCCGCCCAGCCCTCCAGCATGTCGGGGGTGTAGTTGCTGGCGTAGAGGGCCTCGCTTCCGTGGAAGCGCATGTAGGCGAAGGAGGCCGTGGCCACCAGGGGGCACTCCATGTCTACCATATCGAAGGCGCAGAAGCCGACGTTGTGACGGCGCAGCAGGTCGAAGACGCTCTCGTGGAACCAGGACTCGTGGCGGAACTCGAAGACGTGCTCGAGACCCGAGGGCAGGATCGCCAGGAAGGCGACCAGCCTGGCCTCGTTCTCGGCCGTGCGATGGAAGTTGGGCGGAAGCTGATAGAGAAGAGGGCCCAGGCGGTCCTCCAGCAGGCGAGCGCCGTCCAGGAAGCGCTGCACTGGCTCCTCCGGCTCCTTCAGGCGCTTGATGTGAGTGATGAAACGATTCACCTTGACAGCGAAACGAAAGCCGTCGGGGACGGAGCGCCGCCACAGCTGCCAGGCGCTGGTCTTGGGCTGGCGGTAGAAGCTGTTGTTGATCTCCACCGTGGGGAAGTGCTGGATGTAGTGGGCCAGCCACCTGGAGGTCGGCACGCCCTCGGGATAGAACAGGCCCTGCCAGTGAGCGTAGTGCCAGCCAGAGGTACCGATCCAGAAGCGAGCGCCCACGTTTTCCTCCTGTCCGCCAGTGCGCCGTCGCGGCGATTATAGCAAAAACCGCCTCGCTATCGGAGCAGGCCAATGGTATACCTAGTTTAGAAATTGGCTTCTGGGTAGAGGCCCTGCATGGCCAAAGTTACCTATAGCCTGCTGGAGAAAGCCAAGGGCCAGCTCCTGGCCGAACTCCGCCACGACATCCGTGACGAACGAGTGCTGGCGGCCATGGCC
>DAOUDQ010000370.1:0-15524 GCA_034431045.1 Dehalococcoidia bacterium
TCTGCAATGTGGTGGGCAGTCAGGCCACTCGCATTGCCGATGGGGTGGTGTATACCCGTTGCGGACTGGAGGTGGGTGTCGCTAGCACCAAGACCTTCACCGCAGCCATCGCCGCTCTCTACCTCCTGGCTTGCTACCTGGCCCAGGAGAGAGGCGTCATCGATGATCAAGCACACTTGCGCAGCCTCATCACCCCCCTGGCCCGCATGCCCTCGCTGGTGGGCAAAGTGACCCAGCGGGATGGAGAGTACGAGCGGCTCGCCTATGGCTTCTGCCGCTACAACAACTTCCTTTACCTGGCGCGGGGCGTTCAGTTTCCGATAGCCATGGAGGGCGCTCTTAAGCTCAAGGAGGTCAGCTACATCCACGCCGAGGGCTATCCGGCGGGAGAGATGAAACACGGGCCCATCGCCCTCATCGATGAGGAGATGCCCGTGGTGGCTATCGCCGTGCGGGACCAGCTCTACGACAAGATCACCAGCAACATCGAGCAGGTGAAGGCGCGGGAAGGCACGGTCATCGCCATCGCCAGCCAAGGAGATGAAGAGCTGGCCAAGAAAGTCGATCATGTCATCCACCTGCCTCAGGCTTCGCCCTTGCTCATGCCCATCCTGGCTGCTATCCCTCTCCAGTTTTTCGCCTATCACATCGCTGTTCGCCGCGGCTGCGATGTCGATCAGCCCCGCAACCTGGCCAAGACCGTCACGGTGGAATAGGCACAGGAGGGCAATTGCCTCCAAATTTGAGCGGCCGGGAGGGTAACAAATGGCTCCTCCGATGGTCTATCGTATGTGTAGCTATAGAATATGCTGAATTGTACCTGCACAGGCTGAGGGGTCATGCTATAATAAGCGGTAGCCCCTGAACCGGTCAGGATATAGCCTATAGCCGCGAGGAGGCGAACCAAATGAGGGCTAGCGAGCGAGAGGTGTTGTGGTTCACGGAGGTTGGCCGACAAGACACACACCTGGCGGGAGGAAAGGGGGCCAACCTCGGGGAGATGACCCAAGCCCGGATCCCGGTTCCCCCGGGGTTTATTGTTACTGCCCAAACCTATAGCCACTTCCTTGAGCAATCCGGCCTTCGCCCCCCCATCCAGGAGCTCCTCTCCCCTCTGGACTATAACGATAGCGCTCGGCTTCAGGAGGTCTCTGAGGAGATAAAATCCCTCATACGCGGCGCCTCTGTACCTCAGCAGATCGCCGCTGAGATCAAGAAGGCCTATCGCCAGTTGGGCGAGGGGCCGGTAGCTGTACGCAGCTCTGCCACCGCCGAGGACCTCAGCGATGCCTCCTTCGCCGGCCAGCAGGCCACCTTCCTGAACGTGGTAGGTGAGGACGAACTGGTGGACGCCGTGCGCGCCTGTTGGGCCTCCCTCTTCGAGGCGCGGGCTATCTTCTATCGGGCTGACAAGGGGTTCGAGCACATGGAGGTGGCCATTGCTGTTCCCGTGCAGCGCATGGTGCAATCCTCCCGCTCGGGGGTGATGTTCACCCTGGAGCCGGTCAGCGGCGATCGTTCCAAGATCGCTATTGAGGCCCTCTTCGGCCTGGGCGAGGCAGTGGTCTCAGGCGAGCTCACGCCCGACCTCTACGTGCTGGACAAGGCCAGCCTGCGCATCCTAGAGAAGCGTGTGGTGAACCAGGAGCGCCAGCTTGTCAGGAATCCCCAGGCGGGTGCCGAGGACGAGACCAACGTCTGGCTGGCCGTCCCGGGCGAGCTATGCCAGCAGCAGAAGCTGAGCGATGAGCAGATCATCGCTCTGGCCGCCATCGGCAAGGGGGTAGAGGAGCACTACGGCTTTCCGCAGGACATCGAGTGGGCGGAGGAAGGCGGCGAGCTATACATCCTCCAGACGCGGCCGGTGACCGCTCTGGCCGTCGCCGAGGCGGAAGGGGAGGAGGCGGTGGAGACGGCGCCCCTGCTTGTCAGTGGCTCCCCGGCCAGCCCGGGCGCGGTGGCGGGGCCGGTGAAGATCGTCCCCAGCTCCTCCGAGATCGACCGGGTAGAGAAGGGCGACATCCTGGTGGCAGAGATGACCACCCCTGACTTCGTGCCGGCTATGAAGCGGGCGGCGGCCATCGTCACCGACCGCGGCGGCCGCACCGCTCATGCCGCCATTGTCAGCCGCGAGCTGGGCATCCCCTGCGTGGTGGGGGCGGGGGAAGCGACCACTACATTGCGCAATAACCAGCTGGTGACCGTCGACGGTAGCCAGGGCAAGGTCTACGACGGCCGCGCCGAGACGCGCCTGGCCTGGGCTGCCCAGGAAAAGGCTCGCCAGGCGGTAGTGTCGGCCATCGAGACCCGCACCAAAGTCTACGTCAACCTGGCGGAGCCGGATCTGGCGGAGGTCGTGGCCGCCCGCAACGTCGATGGTGTGGGGCTCCTGCGAGCCGAGTTCATGATCGCCCAGATCGGTGAGCACCCTCAACTGGCCATCGACGAGGGGCGGAGCGAGGAGTACGTCGAGAAGCTAGCCGAGAGCCTGCGCAAGTTTGCCAGGGCCTTCTATCCCCGCCCGGTGGTCTACCGCACCAACGACTTCAAGACCAACGAGTATCGCAACCTGCGCGGCGGCGAGAAATACGAGGAGTTCGAAGAGAACCCCATGATCGGCTATCGGGGCGCCTCTCGCTACATTCGCGACATCGACATCTTCCGCCTGGAGTTGGACGCCATTAAGCGGGTGCGGCAAGACTATGCCAACCTGTGGGTGATGATCCCCTTCGTGCGCACCCCCGAAGAGCTGGCCAGCGTGAAGGAGGTCATGGTACGCGAGGGGCTGGTGCCCTCCCAGGACTTCAAGCTGTGGATGATGGCCGAGGTGCCCTCCAACGCCCTCATCCTGGACAGGTTCCTCGATGTAGGCATCGACGGTATCTCCATCGGCTCCAACGACCTCACCCAGCTCGTCCTGGGGATCGACCGCGATAACGCCCGCTTCGCCGCCGAGTTCGACGAGCGCAACGAGGCGGTGATACTGGCCCTGGAGCAGCTCATCAAGACCGCGAGCCGCCGGGGCGTCACCTCGTCCATCTGCGGCCAGGCGCCCTCCGACTACCCAGACCTGACCCAGAAGCTGGTAGAGTGGGGCATCACTTCCGTCTCCGTCAACCCCGACGTCATCGATAAGACCCGCCAGATCATCGCCGAGGCGGAGGCGAGGCTGGCCGAGGTGGCCAAGGCCTAGGCGGCCCCCGCGCCGGCCGACTCAGGGCACGCCTAGATTGGCCCCGTGCAGGGTGCATATTGCGGCTGGATTCTTCCCACCGGCGTGGGGTAAAGACGTTACGCCGGGGCACAAAGACGTTACTGCAAATAGATACTTTCCCTGATACACGTTAGGTCACCCTTAGGCCATATTCTTAGTGTTAGGACGTTAGCTTGGAAGCCCGAGGGGGGTGTCATGTGCATTTGGTGTGAACGCTATGGCGAGGGCTACGAGCGGTGGTACCTCAATCCCGCCAACTACGCTCGTCGCCTGTATAAGGTCCGAAAGGAGGAAGTGGAGGCCGCGGGTGCCGAGGGCAACCCTCAGGCGGCCGGCGGCATGGCCTCGATGGGACGCGGGTTCCTGGAGGCCCGCGAACGGGGTGACCTGGAAACAGTGGAGAGAATGAAGAAGCAGGCTCAGGACATCGCCTGGACCATCCACTTTGGCCAGGTCATCACCAGGGAGGAACTGGAGCAGATCCTGGACATTATCTACCCCATCGGCCTGATGACCTGCGCCTGCCGCCGCTCTATGCGGGGCCTGCCCGACCAAGAGAACTTCACCTGTGTCGGCATGGGCCCCGGCATGTACAAGTGGGAGCGCTGGCCGGACACCTATCGTGGCGGCGTCCACTTCTTGACTCCGGAGGAGGCCAAACAGGTTTTCGCTACCCTCAGGGGACGCGGTCTGGTGCACACCGTTTTCACCTTTGGCACCCCCTACCTGGCTGGCCTGTGCAACTGCGACTACCCCGACTGCGCCGCCGTCCGCACCGCCGTCGATTTGGACGTCAAGGTCCTCTGGAAGGGCCACCATATAGGCGAGGTGAACCCCGATCTCTGCAACGGCTGCGGCCTCTGTGTGCGCCGCTGCCAGTTCAAAGCCCTGAGTTTCAGCCCCAGCACTCTCAAGGCCAGCATTGACCCCATGCAGTGCTACGGCTGTGGCCTCTGCCGGGACGTCTGCAAGCCCGATGCCATAAGCTTGGTCGACCGGGCAACCCTGCCTGCGCTGGCCGAGGTCTGGTAGGAGGAATGGCGATATGCTTCCCAGGATCGTCGTTGACGACGCTAAGTGCCCTGACCCTCTGGCCTGCCGCAAGTGCCTGCTCGTCTGCCCCATGCGGGTGCTGGGTCTGGGCACCGATGTGGGCCCTCAAAAGTATCGGGAGACCGACCCTGAGCACTTCATCGTCAGGGGCGTGCGCGAAAACCTCTGCACCGCCTGCATGAAGTGCGCGGAGGTCTGTCCCAACGGGGCCATCCAGGTAGCTGTGGAGAGGGGTGTAGCAGCATGACCATCAAGTATCGCTACGGCAGACCCATTCCCGAGAGGCTTCTCACCCTGGAGGAGCCCGGCAAGCCCCTTCTCTTCGATGCTGACAGAGGTCTGGTGACAGAGGTTTCGGCAGCCTGCGACATTAAGGCCTTTGTCCAGGGCCTGAAGGGCAAGAGTGAGAAGGAAGCCGAGGACGCCCTGGCCGCGTTCGGGCGCAAGGTCATGGAGACGACCATCAGCCTGGCCGACGGCAAGTATCTGGACCGCACGGGCGAGATGATCGAGAAAGTGGCCCAGCGGACGGGCATCTCCTTCCCCCACCGCTTTCAGCGCTACGCCGAGCTGTCGATCATCGGCTCCCGCCCCCTCGACCGCTGGAACATCGCCAAGGCCACCACCAAGGAGCTACGGCTGCAGTTGTTCGGTTGCGCCGTTCAGCGGGAGCTGAAAGAGGCGGGCATCGAGTTCCCGGGGATGCCCTGCAAGGCTCTGTGCATGGCCAGTTTTCAGGCGGCAGCCGACAAGACGGGCGACAACCTGCGTATAGAACTGGAGAAGACCCTGCCTCAGGACGGCGTGTGTGAGTTGGCCTTCTTCTGTACTTAGAAGGGTTCGACAGCAGGGGCGCGGTTCTCACCTTGGCCTAGGCCGGGTGAGAACCTACTATTTATGAGAGGGAAGTTCTTGAGACGATGCCTTTCGCTTTTCGAGCCGTCTATGCGGCGGTGGGTTTGGTTTTGTAGATAAGGTTAGACATGCACGAGCCCTTTCAGCCTAAGTGCAGCCACTGTGCCAAGTTCGTCTACTGCTTCGCCAAGGATGGTCCCCTGGCTGACTGGGGCTACTGCCAGGCGGAGATGGCCGACGGGGCGCCCAGCGAGGAGCAGCTGCGCGCCCTGGAGCAGGCAGCGTGCCAGGGGAAGTACGCCCTCCTCTTCTCGGCCGACGTGCCCTTCTATCAAGAGACCGACGACGGCTGCTCCCGCTACATGCCCCGCTAGGTTAAGCCTTGACAGGCCTGGCCCTTAGGCCCTACATAGGTAGAGGTCTCCCACGAACACAGTCTGAACGGAGGTGAATCATGCAGCGCTACAGGACAAAGGCTGTCCTATTTCTCCTGGGAGGCATGCTCGCCCTGAGCACGCTGGCCCTGGCCTGGGCCATAGGGCCAGGTTCCTCTGAGGCGCAGCAGGGCGCCATGCACAACTGCCCCCAGGCAGGCAAGTGGGCGATATCAGTGTGGGACGGCGCCGATGGGACGGATACGGGCGAAGCACTGGCCACCTGCGGAGAGGGGGCGGTAGGCGTCGCCTACAGCATCGACCCCGACACGCAGGGCTGGTTGCGCTGGTTCGCCGAGCGACCGGAGATGACCACCCTGTCGATACTGGACAACATGCAAGGGATCATCGTCCTGGGGGGTGAGGTTGTTCCCACGCCGACGCCGATGCCGACGCCAACCCCGACGCCAACGCCGGTGGCGGGGGGATTCAGTGTTTCCAAGACTAGCGACTACATCAGTATCACGGGCTCCCTGTGGGTTGTTGGGGAGGTCAAGAACAACAACGCCTTCAACGCCGAATTCGTCAAGATCGAAGCGACGTTCTTCGACGCCGCCGACAGAGTGGTGGCTAGCGAATATAGTTACTCCTGCCTCGACATCATCCCGCCAGGCGGGGACTCACCGTTCGACATACTGTTGTGGGATCCGCCCGCCAACATTGCACGATACACCCTGCAAGCGTACGACGAGCCCGCCCGTGAACCGCTGCCCTCCGGCCTGGACATATCGGGGGTATCGACGCGCCTCAGCGCGGCGGGCTACTACCACGTGACAGGCCTCATCACGAACAACTCCAGCGATACCTACGAGTTCGTCGGTGTCTGTGGAGCCCTTTACGATAGCGCCGGCAGGGTGTCCCGCACAGGGCATACGTATATAGGGCCTGACACTCTCGCTCCGGGGGAGTCGGCCAGCTTTGACTGGTCTGAGTCCGTAGATTCCACGCCGGTGGCAAGCTACCGTCTGTGGGTGGACGCGGAGCGGTACTAGGCTAGTTGTAGCCGCGCCTCGCTTCGCCGTACAATGCCGCCGTGATGAGGCATGATGTCGACGTCCGCCAGCGCCTGGAGGAGCGGGAGCGGTCGCTCTCGCCCTTCGCCGCCAGGAGCTGCCAGTCGCGTGGGCGCCAACGGCCGGAGGAGCCGTCGCCCCTGCGCACGGAGTTCCAGCGTGACCGCGACCGCATCATCCACTGCAAGGCCTTTCGCCGCCTGAAGCACAAGACGCAGGTGTTCATCGCCCCCGTCGGCGATCACTTCGTCACCCGCCTTACCCACACCCTGGAGGTAGGCCAGATCGCCCGCACCATCGCCCGCGCCCTCAACCTGAACGAGGACCTGACGGAGGCCGTCGCCCTGGGCCACGACCTGGGCCATCCGCCCTTCGGCCACGCCGGCGAGGAGGCCCTGGCCGAGCTCCTGCCCGAAGGATTCCGCCACGCCGAGCAGAGCCTGCGGGTGGTGGAGCGCCTGGAGAACGGCGGCCGTGGCCTCAACCTCACCTGGGAGGTGCGCAATGGCATCGTCAACAGCTCCAAGGGGCGGCAAGATATCCTGGCCGACACCCTGGGCCTGCCGGCCACCCTCGAGGGGCAGGTGGTGCGGCTGGCCGACGCCGTAGCCTACATTAACCACGACATCGCCGACGCCGTCCGGGCGGGCATTCTGGCCGAGGAGGAGCTGCCCGCCGCCGTAAGCGAAGCCCTGGGGCGCGGCCACTCCCAGCGCATCAACACCCTGGTGTGCGACATCGTCGACCACTCGTGGGCGGCCACCGGCCTGGTAGCGAGCGAAGCCCCTCCCCGCATCGGCATGGGGCCTTCCATCCAAAAAGCGGCCAATGCTCTGCGGGAGTTCCTGTTCCAGCGGGTCTACCTGTGGGAGGACAGGCAAGCAGAGGTGGAGCGGGCCAAACGAGTGGTGCGCTTCCTCTTCGAATATTACGTGCAGCGGCCCCAGGAGATCGACAGCGACTTCCTGATCTCGTCGGACCCGCCCTGGCGCCAGGCGGCCGACTACGTCGCGGGCATGACCGACCTGTTCGCTCTCAATGTGGCCGAGCGCTTGGGGTTCAGGCAGGAGAGGCTGTGAAGGCGAGCCTACCTCTCGGATCGAGGAGATGGGCTGTTTTTGTAGGGTGGAGGCGGCATTTGCGCGTAACTTTTGGCACCATGCACGGTTCTATATTTGAGTGGGGCACCACCCGGTGTATAATGAGGGTTGCTCATTTGTTCGATTGGTTATGTTATGAGTGTGGTCGATGAGGTGAAGCAGCGGCTGGACATAGTCGACGTCGTCGGCCAGTATGTCCAGCTCCAGAAGGCGGGCCGCAACTACAAGGCCATCTGCCCCTTCCACAGCGAGCGTACGCCGTCTTTCTTCGTCTCGCCGGACAGGCAGAGCTGGCACTGCTTTGGGGCCTGCGGCAGCGGTGGTGACATCTTCTCCTTCGTGATGAAGAAGGAGAACCTGGAGTTCGCCGAGGCCCTGCGCCTGCTGGCCGAGCGGGCGGGAGTGACGCTAGCGGAGCGGCGACCGGAGGAGGAAGCCGAAAGGGATAGGCTGCGGGAGGCCAATGAGGCCGCTGCCCGCTTCTACCATCGGGCGCTTCTGTCTACCGAAGCGGGACAAAAGGCAAGGCAGTACCTGGAGGAGCGCGGCCTTGACCTGAAGACGATCCAGGACTTTCAGCTTGGCTACAGCCCGAGCGGCTGGGATAGCCTCGGCCAGCATCTCCGGGAGCGTGGCTATGGCGATGAGGAGATGGTGGCCGCTGGTCTGGCCGTCGAGGGCGAGAGGGGGCTGCGCGACCTCTTTCATCAGCGCATCATGTTCCCCATCACCGATATGCGAGGGCGGGTAGTGGGCTTCGGTGGCCGCTCGCTGGCCATCGAGGGGCAGGAGGAAGCTCAGCCCAAGTATTTGAACACGCCCCAGACGGCCATTTTCGACAAAGGCAGCCTACTGTACGCCCTGGACAAGGCGAGGGAGCACATCCGCCGCCAGGGCTCAGCCGTAATTGTAGAGGGATACATGGACGCCATCGCCGCCCATCAGCACGGCCTCGCCAATGTGGTGGCCACCATGGGCACAGCCCTTAGCGAGCGCCAGGTGCGCCTCCTGAAGCGTTTCAGCCGCGATGTCCTTCTAGCGCTGGACGCTGATAGCGCCGGTCAGGAGGCAACACTGCGGGCAGTGGGATATCAGGACATACTGGGGCGAGACATCCGAGTGATCATTCTCCCTGAGGATCGCGATCCTGACCAGGTGATTCGAAGCGATCCAGAAGCGTGGCCAGCCCTGCTGGCGGGCGCCCAGCCGCTGCTGGACTACAAGTTCGAGGCAGTGAGCTCCGCCCTCGACCTCTCCCAGCCGCGGCAACGCTCGCAGGCGGTGGAGGAGCTCCTGCCCCTGCTGGCAGCCATCGGCGATAGGATTGTGCAGGCCCATTACTTACAGCGGCTGGCCCGCCTGGCTCAGGTTAGGGAATCGGCCCTGCATCAGATGCTCCTTCGCCAGGGACGTAGACAAGGGCGCGGCAGAGAGGCGGCTGCACAGGGAGAGGCCGTAGCGGAGGTGAGGCCTCTGCGCGAGGCGCGGGAGGAGTACTGCCTGGCTCTTCTCCTGCGCTACCCCGAACTGCGCGCAGACGGCTTAGCCCTCTTGCCGGACCTCTTCTGGCACAGCGAGAATCGTCAGCTATTGCAGGCCTGGCAGCAGTGCCCCGATCTGGAGGAGATGCGCCAGGCCATTGCGGCGGAGCTGGAAGAGCACCTCCAGCGGATAGCGGTGATGAATGTCCCGCCCTTCGAGGAGCGGGCAGCGAGGGCCGCCCTGCACGATTGTCTGCACCGCCTGGAGCAGCGAGGGCTGGAGGCCCTAGCGCAGGCCAGCAGCGCCGCTCTGGCCGCTCGCGAGGCGGAGGGCGGCCCGGCAAGCATCGAAGAACTGGAAGTGGCCGCTAAGGCCTGGCGCTCGGGCGCGCCGGCCGAGGAGATAGAGTCAGGGGAAGTGTCACAGGCGGCTGCCCTGCACCTGAGGGCCATGGAGATAGGCATACGACTGCACCGAAGTAGTAAAATAGAGACGGGTGATGATGAAGACTTCACGGGCGACGGCCCGGAGGTGGAAGTGAATGGCTGAGCCCTTCGAGAAGGGGAGTCGGTTTCAGGATTTCCTGTTTCGCCGGAAGCGAGCGGGCCGTGACGCCCGTGAGGACCTCTTCGAAGAGCTGGATGAATCGGAAGGGGATGAGGAGTCTGTGGAGGAGGGGGTGCATCGCGTTGTGACTGAGGAAGAAGAGGACATCCTCGAACAGAAGGAGGGGCCCTTACCTCGTCTAAGTCGCCAGATACCGCTGGCCCTGGGGGAGTGGGCAGAGACTAAGGCGATGGCCAAGCTGAAGAGGGAGGAGGGGGTCGAGGTTGACCTCGAGCTGGAGGAGCAGGAGGGCATCGACGACCCCGTACGGATGTATCTCCGCGAGATCGGCAAGGTGAATCTCCTTAGCGCCCAAGATGAGAAGCGGCTCGCTCGTCAGATGGAGGAGGGCAAGCATATCCAGCGCCTGGAGAAGAACTGGCAGGAGGTCAACGGCTACCCGCCCACGGCGGTGGACGTGATGATCGCCCTGCTGGAGGAACTGTACGGTCTCTGGCCCGTCAAGGATGTGGCGGCTAAGGCCTTGGGTCTCAAGGGGCTTCCCCTGGCCCGTCTCATTGGCGAACCCGCCTTCCGCCAGGCCGTGGACGGAGAGATCGACCAGGAGCTAGCTGCCCGCGTGTCGGAGAGCCTTTCCGTCGAGCGTGCGGAGGCAGACCGCTCGCTGGTTCGCCTGTCCATCGTCACCCATATTCTCACGCCAGAGCTGGTGGCTCTGGCCATAGTGGCTGGCGGCAGTGAGAAGGCTCTTCTGCCGCCCAAGGGGAACCTGAAAGAGAAGCTGTCTCACTATGAGGAGCGCTTTCGCACCCCCTTCCTGAAGATCAAGGACGAGAGCTTCAGGGGTGAGAAGCGCCTGACCGAGGCCAACCTGCGACTAGTGGTCAGCGTAGCCAAGAAGTACATCGGACGGGGCATGTCTCTGCTCGACCTCATCCAGGAGGGCAACATCGGCCTCATCCGGGCGGTGGAGAAGTTCGACTACCGTAAGGGCTACAAATTCAGCACCTACGCCACCTGGTGGATCCGTCAGGCCATCACCCGCGCTATCGCCGACCAGGCTCGCACCATCCGTATCCCTGTGCACATGGTGGAGACGATCAACAAGCTGGTGCGAGTCAGCCGCCGCCTGGTGCAGGAGTACGGTCGTGAGCCCACCAGCGACGAGATCGGCACCGGGATGGAGATAACGCCCGAGAAGGTGCGGGAGATCATTAAGGTCTCCCAGGAGCCGGTATCGCTGGAGACACCCATCGGTGAGGAGGAGGACAGCCACCTGGGCGATTTCATCGAGGACCACGGCACCCTTGCCCCCGCCGACGCCGCCTCCCATCAGCTCCTCAAGGAGCAGGTGGCCGATGTGCTCTCGTCTCTCACTCCTCGCGAGAAGAAGGTGCTGATCCTGCGCTTCGGGCTGGAGGACGGGCGCAGCCGCACTCTGGAGGAGGTGGGGCGGGAGTTCAGCGTCACCCGTGAGCGCATCCGCCAGATCGAGGCCAAAGCCCTGCGCAAGCTGCGCCACCCCTCGCGCAGCAAGAAGCTTAAGGACTACCTGGAGTAGGACCTGGGGATCGAACTAGGGACGTAAGTGCCAGATGCCCCTGTACGAGTACTGCTGCCCCCAGTGCCAAACGCGGTTCGAGCTGCTGCGCTCTATGAGCCGCTCCAACGATCCGGCTACCTGCCCCAACGGTCACGGGGGAGGGCAGCGGCTGCTGTCCGTTTTCTCGGCTGTCAGCAAGGGAGCCGGCGGCGAGACGGAGCCTATAGGCGGCGGCTCGGCCTGTAACACCTGCACTAGCTTGTCCTGCTCCACCTGCTCCCTGGCCTAGGCCCTCGGTTGACCCACCACCAGAGGCCCCACCCTCAGCCGCAGCCTCACTCCCAGGTAGATGGCCGCCACCCCGGCCAGCAGGGCTGCCTCCATAGCGGTCAGGCCTGCCACCAGCATGGTGGCATCGAACCAGAAGTCGCGGGGGAACATCTGGATGAGGTGGTCGGTGTCCGGGTTGAGCTTCCAGAGGTCGTTGGTGAAGGCCACCAGATGGAAGCGCAGGAAGAGCTCGTCGAAGCCCACCAGCGCCAGGACGGCAAAAAGGGCCAGCAGGCCCAGGGTGAACACAGAGGCCTGGAGGAGGATTCGGGCCAGGAGGCGCAGGGGAGCCTCGCCTGCCCAAATGAACACGGCCACCACGAACACCAGGGCGAAGGCCAACGATGCCTCCTGCACCCGAAAAACGGTGCGAAAGAGGTTCTTGACGTCGGTCAGGTGGCTTGTCTCTCGCTCGTTAAACAGGGGCACGCGGCGACCATCTTCCTGCACAAAGATTCGGACGGTCTCGTCGTCATTGTTGAAGTAGCGCACCAGCCTATCGGCCGCCCGGTCCAGCTGGCTGCGCGAGATGCCGGTGGCGGCCTCGGCGTCGTACTTGTCGAAGCTGTAGTGATAGAGGCGCACCTCGTTGGCGGCCCAGCGGACGTTGGTGGTGACCAGCAAGAGGGGGATGCTGATGAAGAAGAGGATCGTTGCAATCCTGGGGACGAGGCCCAGCTTATGCCTCCTCTCCGCCGCGGCTGCCCCGTGACGAGCTATCTAGAGCCATATTAGGAGTGGCCCTTCCTCTTGTCAACGACAAGAGCCCATCCCTATAATCGAGCGACAGGCAGGGGAAAGGACAGGCGCTATGGGGATATCGGAAAGGGAGATGCACACCGTCGAGGGCTTCAGGGCTATCATCGCTCGCCTGCGCGGGCCCGATGGCTGCCCCTGGGATCGGGTTCAGACCCACGCCTCCCTCAAGCCCTACCTGCTAGAAGAGGCCTACGAAGCGCTGGCCGCTCTAGACGAGGGCGACCCCCAGGGGCTCTGCGACGAGTTGGGTGACCTCCTTCTGGAGGTATTCCTCCACATCCAGCTCGCTGAAGAGGCCCAGGAATTCACCCTGGCAGACGTCATCCATGGCATCGCGAGCAAGATCGTGCGCCGCCATCCTCACGTCTTCGGCGAAGAGAAGGTCGATTCGCCTCAGGAGGTCATGGCCCGCTGGCAGGCGCTGAAGCGTGAGGAGAAGGGCTTGCAGGGCTCGGCCCTGGCCGGAGTTCCCCAGGCAATGCCCGCCCTGGCTCGCGCCCAGATGTTCCTGGCCAGAGGGGCCAGTGTCGGCTTTCAGTGGCCCCAAACGGGGGACGTGCTGGACAAGCTAGGTGAGGAGCTAAAGGAGTTGGCCCAGGCAGGCGAGCTGGCTCACAAGCGCGAGGAACTGGGCGATGTCCTGTTCCTTCTGGTCAACCTGGCCCGCTACCTCGATCTGGACGCCGAGGAGGCTTTGCGACAGGCCAACCGCAAGTTCTACCGGCGCTTCACCACTATGGAGGCCCTGGCCCACGAGCAGGGCCGCAGCCTGGCTGATATGCCCCTCGCCGAGCAGGAGGCCCTGTGGCGAGCGGCCAAGGAGCGCATTCAAGCCGAAGGTGGCTCGCCCTGACGGGCTGGTGGCTAGCGTCTGCTTCTAGCCTGCCGCACTCGCCACACGCTGGCGGCAGCGACGGCCGCTAGGGCGGCACAGCCAGCCCCTACGACGATATACAGCCAGGCAAGACCGTCCCCGTCCGATTCACCGGCTGCTGTGCTCGGAGCGATGCCAGGGGCAGGCGTCTCCGCCGGTGTGAGGGGCACCGCCGTCGGGGGTTGCGCGGTGGGGATCGGCTTCGGGGGCGCTGGCGTCGGACTTGCCGGCGGCGTTTCCTCCTGAACGGCTGTCTCCAGCGGGGGTGGCTTCTCCGTTGGGGCTGGGGTTGGCGGCGGGGGCGCTGGTGTTTCCTGGGGCGGTTCTAGTGTCGGCGTCGCCTCCGGTGAGGGGGTCGCTGCTGGTAGCGGCTCGCCCACTCTGACTCGCACGGAGTCCGTCAGGGCCGGGTCGATGCAGGTGTTGTCGTCGTAGACCAGGCAAACGTAGATCGTGTGCTCGCCGTCCGCTACGCCGACGAACGTCTCTGAGAAGCGCCCCGAATGGATGATGTTGTCCTCGCCCAGGGGGATGGGCTGGTCGCAGGAGGGCTCGACGTCCAGGAAGTACACGATGTGCCCCTTGTTGGGCTCCCGCTTCGGCTCCAGGGGCAGGCTTATGGTGAAACCGCTGAGGGCTACGCTCACCGTGATATCCGGACCAGGGAGAACCTCTCCCTCTGCCGGCGCGGTGATGACGATGGATGGACCTTCTTGGGCCAGGCCCTTGCCAGCTGCTAGGCCCAGCAGGAGGCCCGCCGCCAGGAGGGCCAGCCCTGACCGGCAAAGATATCGAGACAGCAACTCGTCCCCTTTATCCGCTCAGTTGGATAGACGTTCCATCCAGGAGAATGTTTCACCGCCGCCTGGGGTTAACCGCCGCGCGAAGGCTATCATTGACGGCCTTGAGGGCCAGATGACATACTGGCTGTAGAGGGAGGTCTCTCTGCATTGGCGAGCAAGCGGGCACCCTTCGAACTCCTCGAGCACACGGCCGACGTGGGTGTGGTAGCCCACGGTAGCACCCTGGCCGAGGCTTTTGTGCACGCGGCGGAGGGTATGTTTTCGGTCATGGTCAACCTGAACGGGGTGCGCGAAGAGGAAGAGCGCTCGCTGGCGGTGAAGGCCCACGACTGGCCCAGCCTGCTCGTGGCCTGGCTGTCGGAGCTTATCTACTTTTCCGATGTCGACGGCCTAGTCTTTAGGCGATTCGAGATCAGGGAGATCGAGCCCTATTCCCTCCGGGCCAGTGCCTACGGCGAGAAGATCGACCGCCAGCGGCATGAACTGGGCGCGGGCGTCAAGGCGATCACCCGCCACATGCTGGAGGTGGGCGAGGACGAGAACGGTTATCGCGTCCAGGTACTGCTGGACATTTAGGGGTGGTGGAAGATGGCCAAGAACTGGAAGCAGATCCTGCAGCGAGTAGATGAGCTGCGCTGGGACCTTTCCCGCGACTATAAGGCCGGCATGCGCGTCCCCGGCCGTATCTACGCCAGCGAGGAGATGCTCGACGCCATGGCCGGAGACGAGGCCATCGAGCAGGTGGCCAACGTGGCTTTCCTGCCGGGCATTGTCGGGCGTTCCCTGGCCATGCCGGACATCCACTGGGGCTACGGCTTCCCCATCGGCGGGGTGGCTGCCACCCGCCTGGACGACGGCGTCGTGTCGCCGGGAGGCGTCGGCTATGACATCAACTGCGGCGTGCGAGTGGTTCGCACCAACATGCGCGAGGAGGAGATCGCCCCGCACGTGCCGGCCCTGGTGAATCAGATCTTCCGCGACGTGCCCGCCGGCCTTGGCCTCTCCGGCCTGCTGAAGGTATCCATGCAGGAGATCGAGAATGTCCTGGCCGGGGGCGCTCGCTGGGCCGTGGAGAAGGGCTACGGCTGGCCCCAGGACCTGGAGGCCATCGAGAGCGGTGGTGCCCTGCCCGGTGCCGACCCCACCAAGATCAGCCGCCGCGCCAGGGAGCGGGGCGTGCCCCAGTTGGGAACCCTCGGTTCGGGCAACCACTTCCTGGAGCTCGAGGTAGTGGACGAGATCTTCGATGAGAACGCCGGCCGGGTCATGGGTGTCGATGAAGTGGGCCAGATCATGGTGTTCATCCACACCGGCTCTCGCGGCCTCGGCCATCAGACCTGCCAGGACTACCTGGACAAGATGGAGGCGGCGTCGGCCAGGCACGGTATCCAGTTCCCGGAGAAGGGGGGACTGTCGGCTGTCGAGGGGAAGGTCAAGGTCTTCCTGCCTGACAAGCAGCTAGCCTGTGCTCCCATTGCTTCTAAGGAGGGGCAGGAC
>DAOUDQ010000371.1:0-1681 GCA_034431045.1 Dehalococcoidia bacterium
GCCTGGTGCGCACCTCTATAGACGAGTTCGGGCCCGTCGCCACCTTCTTCCGCGAGTTCGGCACCACCGGCATCACCGCCACTGCAGCCGTCACGGGTGACTCGCCGGTGAAGAACTGGGGCGGCGTCGGCACCGTTCATTTCCCAGCGGCCTCTCAGCTCGCGAGCGACAAGTTCAACGCCAAGATGGAGAAGCGCTATGCCTGCTGGCGCTGCCCCATCGGCTGCGGTGCTGAGAGTAAGGAATCCGACAACCCCAGGTTCCCCTATCCGAAGGGCACTCATCGGGCGGAATACGAGACGGCTTGCGCCTTCGGCACCTTGGCTCTTAACGCCGACATCGACTCCCTTCAGTACGCCAACCACCTCTGCAACGCCTACGGCCTGGACACCATCTCCGCTGGTGCTACCGTCGCCTTTGCCATCGAGTGCTATGAGAACGGTATCATTACCAAAGAGGACACGGATGGTCTGGAGCTCACCTGGGGCAACGCCGGGGCTATGATCGAGCTGCTTCACGGCATCGGCAGGAGAGAGGGCATCGGCGAGCTCTTTGCCGATGGCATCCGCGAGGCCGCCGACAAGCTAGGCGCCAGGGCAGAGCCTTTCGCTATGGAAGTTGGCGGCGAGGAGCTCCCCATGCACGAGGCCAGGCTTCAGCCAGAGTACTTTGTCACCTACAAGCTGGACCCGACGCCCGCCCGCCATACCCAGTACCCGGGTGGCATTGCGTCCGACTGGGGCGTGCCGCCTCCGCCGCGGGACCGAAATGAGGCCAGCGGCCGCGCCCAGCACCACAAAGGCGTCTCCGAGTACCAACACATCGTCAACAGCATCGGCACGTGCATGTTTATCACCTTCAGCGGCCCTAACCAGCGCATCCCCCAGTGGATCAACGCCGTCACCGGCTGGGATACCACCCACCAGGAGCTGCTCAAGACGGGCGAGCGCATCGCCAACCTGCGCATGGCCTTTCAGGTGCGCGAGGGGGACAACCCTGCCCAGCGGCGCGTTCCTGGCCGCCTGGTCGGCAGCCCGCGCTTGGCAGAGGGTCCGCATCAGGACTTCAGCCTGGACACGGAGACCCTGCAGCGGGAGTTCCTGGCCGCTTGCGACTGGGATCAGCAGACCTGCAAGCCCAGCCGTGCCAAGCTGGAGGAGTTGGGCCTCGAGGACGTAGCCAAGGTTCTCTACGGGTAGGCAACGTTATGAAGGGAGAGCGAAGATGAAAGTCAGGGATGTTGTGCCGTTGCCAGGTAAGACCATTGCTCTGCTGGCTGTTGTGCTTATGACGTGCCTCGTTCTCATCTCGCTGGCAGTGGCCTGCGAAGGGGAGGAAGAGGAGGGAGCCCCCACTGGCACACCTGCCGCTACCGTAACGGGCACTCCTACCGCCGCAGCGGAGGTGCCGGGAATCACGGACACAGAGATAATCCTGGGAGCGGATTGCCCGCTCGGCGGCGCCCTGGGGGCGGTCTACGCCACGATCCCCCAGACCGTGGAAGCCTACTTCAAGTACATCAACGATACCCAGGGGGGTGTCTGCGGTCGCAAGATCGTCTACAGGGTGGAGGATAACCAGGACGACCCGGCCAAGGCCGTCGAGGTGGTGCGCAAGCTGGTGGAGGAGGACAAGGTGTTCGCCATGGTCGGCTCCTTGGGCGATTCTCCCCATCCCGCCA
>DAOUDQ010000372.1:0-3522 GCA_034431045.1 Dehalococcoidia bacterium
CTTCGCCCACCCCTTCGCCGACGCCTACGCCCACGCCTACCTCTACGATCGAGACCCTCGGCATCGATGCCGATCCCAGCGGCAATACTGCCACCTCCCTCGGCGCGATCGACCGCTCTATATGCGTGAGCAGCGGCGACACCTTCGACATCGACGTGTTCGTGGACGCCATCCCTGAGGATCGAGACCTTGCTGGCTTCAACTACCTGCTGAACTACGACCCGAGCAAGCTGCAAGTGAACGCCTGCAACCACGATATGCTTCTGGCGTCCGAGCCCGGCAGCTACGTGGTCGACCTCAGCGATGACGTCTGCGAGACAGGCCCGCCGCCGGACACTGACGGTACGCTGTTTGTAGCGGTGGCCGACTTGGCCCCCGCCGACGAGCCGGGCGGCTCCCTGGGAGTGCTCGGCCGGTATCAGCTACAAGCGATCGCTTCCGGCACCAGCGTTCTCACCCTATCGCCGGCAGGTGGGGGCATCGTGGCTGATAGTTCGCCGGCTTTCATTCCCGTCGACGAGATCCACGACGGCAACTGGACGCCCCAGTACGGGATCATAGCGGTGGACGCCGACATGGACGGCGACGGCGCCAACGATTGCGAAGACCCTGACATTGATGGCGACGGCTTCCTCAATGTCGGAGAGGAACAGCGGGGGTCTAGTCCGCTGGACGCCGGCAGCACCCCTGAGGAATGCGA
This sequence comes from Dehalococcoidia bacterium, assembly GCA_034431045.1. GTDB lineage: Bacteria > Chloroflexota > Dehalococcoidia > SM23-28-2 > SM23-28-2 > SM23-28-2. Next base: position 701 of record DAOUDQ010000372.1, read on the forward strand.
CGGGCTGGACAACGATGGCGACACCCTCGTGGACGACGGGTGGCCGGACGCTGACGGCGACGGCACGGCCGACTGCCTTGACCCCGACATGGACACCGACGGCGATGGGGTCGCCACCCCTGACGACCCGGACGACGACAACGACGGCTTCTCCGACGAGCAGGAGATCTTCATGGGCTTGTCCTCGCTGGCGGCCTGCGGCCCCGACGCCTGGCCGCCGGACATGGATAACAGCACGGAGGTCGACCTCCTCGACGTCCTGATGTACAAGCCGGTGATAAGCAGCAAGCTTGGCGTCGACGTAAACTACGACCGGCGCTACGACCTTGACGCCAACGGCTCGGTCAACCTCCTGGACGTGCTGCTGTACAAGCCCATGCTCGGAACCTCCTGCACGAACCCGTAGCGCCAGCGCCGGCAGGCCCCTCGCGGCGGGAGGCGAAGGCCGCGCAGATATGCTAACATTGGCCGCGCAAAGGCGGCCAAGTATGGAGATAATCCCTTGTGTCCATAGCATACCTGCGCCCCAGGCCTTCTTCAGCGGGCCGCTCGCTCCCAACGTCTACCTGGTGGTGGACGGCGGTCAGGGCGCCCTCATCGATGCTGGCTACCCCGACGAGGGCTCCATCAAGCCACGGCTGGAATACCTCCAGGGCATAGCCGGCCTCAAGCTATCGCACATCCTCGTCACCCACCACCACATCGACCACTGCGGCGGTGCCGACGCTCTGCGCCAGGCCACCGGCGCTCCCATCTGCCTCCATCCCACAGAAGCACGCCTCCTCAGCCAATGGCGGGCGGCCGCCGCCCAGGACGCGGATATCCCCGCCGAGCCGCAGACGATGGACGAGCGCCTTCGTGCCTGGCGCCACGCCACCGCTCAGACCACCCCCGATTGCCTGCTCCGGGGCGGCGGCACGGTCCAGGTGGGCGGCCTGACCATCGAGGTCATCGATACGCCCGGCCACACCCTGGGCTCCATCTGCCTCTACCTGCGGCAGGAGGGCGTGCTTTTCACCGGCGACACCGTGCTCGGCCTGGGCACGGTGGCCATCCTGCCGCCGCCCCACGGCGCCATGGCCCTCTACATGCAGTCGCTCGAGCGGCTGAAGAGCTACGACGCGACCTTGCTCTGCCCCGGCCACGGACCACCGGTGCGGCACGTCGCCCGCAAGCTCCAGGAGCTCATCGACCACCGCCAGGAGCGGGAAAGGCAGATCCTCGCGGCCGTCGGCCAGGGACGAGGGCGGCTGGACGCGATGCTGGCCGACATCTACCCCGAGCTGGACAGGCGCCTTGTGGGCATGGCCCGCGGTCAGCTCCTGGCCCACCTGGCCAAGCTTCAGAGCGAAGGGAAGATCGCCCGCCGCGGCCAGGGCGAGGACAGCCTCTACGTCCTTCCCTAGACTCGGCCGCACCGTCAAACGTATAATGCCCTCAGATTCGGGGGATTCTTTCCTTGGCCAAGAAGAGATCGTCCATCGAGCTGCCCCTGGCGGGCATCCTGCCGCTGACCGCGGCGGTGAACGACGAGGGCCATCTGACCATCGCTGGCTGCGATGCCCTGGATCTAGCCCGCGAGTTCGGCACGCCCCTATACGTGTTCGATGAGGAGACCCTGCGGCACAGGTGCCGCGGGTTCCGGTCGGAGTTCCGCAGCCGCCACGCCGATAGCAGCGTCAGCTACGCCGCCAAGGCCTACCTGGGCCGTGCCCTCGCCGCCCTCCTGGCCGAGGAGAACATGGACCTGGAGGTGGTCTCCGGCGGCGAGCTGGCCATCGCCCGCTCGGTGGACTTCCCACCCCAGGGCATCTACTTCCACGGCAACAACAAGTCGGAGGAGGAGCTGCGGGAGGCCCTGGACTATGGCATCGGCCGGGTGGTGGTCGATAACCTGTACGAGTTGGAGCTGCTGAACCAGGTGGCACTGGATGTCGGCGAGCGCCAGCCCATCCTCCTGCGCCTGTCGCCCAACGTCGACCCCCATACCCATCGCCACACCACTACCGGCGTCCTGGACAGCAAGTTCGGCTTTCCTATCGTCACCGGCCAGGCAGAGGAGGCAGTGAAGCAGGCCCTGAGCCTGCCGGCTGTGGAGCTGGTGGGGCTGCACTTCCATCTAGGCTCGCCCATCTCTCATGTCGAGCCTTATCAGGAGGCGATCCAGGTGGTGATGGCCTTCGCTGCCCAGATGGGCGAGCGGCACGGCTTCCGCCTGGGGGAGCTCAGCCCCGGCGGCGGCTTCGCCATCCAGTACCTGGAGGACATCCCCGCGCCGTCAATGGCGGAGTACGCGGCGGCCATCGTCTCCGCCCTGATGGAGGCCTGCCGGGCCCACTCTCTGTCCCTGCCCAGGCTGGTGGTGGAGCCGGGGCGGGCCATCGTCGGGCAGGCCTGCCTCGCCCTGTACAAGGTCGGCGCCAGCAAGGATATCCCCGGCGTGCGAAGATACGTGGCGGTGGACGGCGGCATGGGCGACAACATTCGCCCCGCCCTCTACGGCGCCCGCTATTCGGCGCTGGTAGCCAACAAGGTAGGCGAGGCAGAACGGGAGCGAGTGACCATCGCTGGCAAGTTCTGCGAGTCGGGCGACATCCTGGTCCGCGATGTCGACCTGCCCCGCCTGGAGGCGGGCGACCTGCTGGCGGTGGCTGCCGCTGGCGCCTACTGCCTGCCCCTGGCCAGCAACTACAATGCATTTCTCCGCCCGGCCATCGTCATGGTGAAGGACGGCGCCGCCCGCCTGATCCGTCGCCGCGAGACCTACGAAGACCTGATGCGCTGCGACGTGTACCCTCTCGAGAGCTAGGCGATCCCGTGTG
>DAOUDQ010000373.1:0-2087 GCA_034431045.1 Dehalococcoidia bacterium
GGCGCGAACCTGCACCTGGCCCGTCTCGTACACCTTGCTCACGCCGCGCATGTCCAGCAGGATGGGCCCTGCCCCGCGCTCTCTTCTCTCTTCCCCAGCAGCCCGCGTCTCGTCACTCATCGACAGCCCTCCCCAGGATCAAGCCTACCTGGCCAGCAGGCCCTGCCGCAATGGGGGATCCAGGGGCAGAAACCTGGCGTGATGAACCTCAGACGCCTATGGCAAAATGGGCGCTAGAGCGGCCCAGGCGGTCTTCGCCTGGAGAGAAGCTGTGGAGTAGAGTCGCCTACCGGGTCGGTCACCCCTTAGTAGTGGCATAGAGCCGACCGTCGTAGGTGCCGACCTAGACCACCCTCATCCCACTCGCAGGCGCGATGGTCGGCAAGCAAAAAGGCAGTCCTGCCCCTGCGGCCAGAACAGGAGCAACCACCAAGAGCTGTCGTGGGCCATCACTAGCCGGGGGAGTTCGCAGTCCCTGAGTCCGTTGTCTACGCGTGTCGGAGGACGCCGTGAAGAGGTCGAAGAAAGGCACCTAGGAGGCCACCACCACTTCGCCCTCCTGGGCGCCGCCCTCGCCGGCCGTCTCTGGCACACCCAGGCCACGCCGGTCCATCTCGGCCAGCTTCTCCTCGATCTCGATGACTTCCTGAAGGTTAGCCCTCTGTCGCTCGACCAACTCGAGCCTGGCCTGGATGTACTCGCGCTGCGCCACCAGGCCGGCGATGTCGCTGTCCAGCCCCTTCAGATACTCTTGCAGCACGTCCGCCGACCGCTGTGAGCGCCGCTTGCCGCCCTCGTGCGCTGTGCGTTGGCCCTCCATGGGTGCCCTCCTTTCCCCAGATGTCTTGCCAGACAGTTAGGGTTGCTAGCGGGCTTGCCGCACTGATCCTACTCGCAGGCGCAAGGGTTGGCAAGAGAGGACTCCCTGGCTCCCGAAGCGGGCGTGACAAGCGCTTTTCAGTTGTTACATTCTATCTGGCGGGGCTGACGGCGAACGGCGCTCTCGCCGAACGGGCAGCAAGGAAGCCGTGAAAATCGGGCGCGGAGGACTCCACCGCTTCCACATCCCCCTGGAAGTCCTCGACCCGAGTGACCCAGACCTGGTACACACCTGACGAGTCTGGGCTGTCAGCGAAGGCGCAGAGCTGGACGGTGGCAGCGCCACTGACGCTGTCGATGCCAACAGCGTGGCGCCCCTGCCCCGATACGCCCTCGATGGCACCATCAGCGACCCGAAACTGGCGGAACTTCACCTCATCGGTGGAAAGGAGGGCTTTGCCGGAGGCGTCGGTCACCTGGAAGAAGTAGTCGCCGTCGGGCAGGCGTGGCGGGCTATCCTGCCCCCTCGCCACCAGGTAGCCATCGCACTTCTCTTCGAATATGACCGCCGCCGCTGGCTGGCCGTCGTGAAGCGCTACCGAAACACTGCCCGCGACGGCGGCATATGGGAGGACTCCTTCCTCCTCAGCCGCAGGGCCACCACCGAGGCCGCCAAGGGTGAAGGCCAGCGTCAGGCCGACCGCCACAGCCACGGCCGCCACGGCCGCCACGGCCGCGACGGCCCACAGCCATCGCTGCCAGCGGGCTCTCTCGGGCCTCGGCGCTTCCCATGACCAGCTCCAGTCCCGTTCCAGCCCGCTCCTACGGCCTACCGGAATACGCCTCTTATCTCGAAACCACGGCATATCAATGAGACCCCCAGTCTATAGACGCTTGACAGGCGCCGATAGCTACTGGGGTCGTGCTGGCCGCCCCTTGCCAGGCGCCAACACTTGTGATAAACAACGAGCATCGGCCTCTACAGGAAAGGAGTCCCGCCATGTTTCAAACGAGGATCACCAAGCTCTTCAATATCAAGTATCCCATTATCTGCGGTGGCATGTACTGGATCGGCCGGGCCGAGCTGATAGCAGCAATGGCCAATGCCGGTGGCCTCGGCTTCATGACAGCGGCCACCTTCGAGAATCTAGACGATCTGCGCGCCGAGATCCGCAAGGCCCGCGACATGACCGACGGCCCGATCGGGCTCAATATCAACCTGTTCCCTGCCCTCCGTCCCCAGCCCATCGAGGCCTGGGCGGAGATCG
>DAOUDQ010000374.1:0-2787 GCA_034431045.1 Dehalococcoidia bacterium
AACTGTCCGCCGACGCCCTCCTCAGCCTGACCTTTCCCGGCGTCGCCCTGGCACCCCTGCCCCTCAGCGAGCCGTTCGTCCTCTACGTTGTTGAGGACGAACGCTCCTGGCGCATCGAGGTGCTGGGACGCCTCATCGATCACTTCACACGGCGCGATCAGCCCCAACTGGCAGCCTTTCTCTACCTGAATGGCCAGGCCACGGACGACGAAGCGCCGCCTCAGTCGCAGGTCTTAAAGCTGCCTGAGGGGCTGTTCATGGCCCTCATCGAGCTGGACAGCCGAAATCAGCCCGCCCTGGCTGGCCTGAGCCTTCTCGATTCTTCAGCGGCCGAACTCCTAGAGGTGGCGCCAGCTTTGCAGGAGAATCGCCGCCCCTTCCGCCAGGGCTTGGACAACCTGGCGCCAGAAGGCCTAATGTCGCCCGCGGTGGCGGTGGACACCGACAACGACGGCCTGGAGGAACTGGTTCTCCTGGACACGGGCCTGAGCGATGGCATTGGCGCTGCCTTCTATCTCTCCTTTCGCTGGACTGGCTCTGACCTGCACTGGCAGCGAATAGCACCGCCCCTGGAGGGTACCTCGGCCAATCTGCCCACCCAGGCCGTCCTGGACTATCTGGCGGCTGTGGCAGCCGCCACCGCTACCGCCGAGCCCTGGCAAGATTCCCGGCGCTTTTTCGTTTGGCAATGGCTAGTCGACAGCGACGAGTCGATCTCTGAAGAACTCCTGCACGAGGTCGCCGACGACGACAGCGCGACCGCACTGGCGACAGCTCGTCGAAAGCTGGAAGCCACTCGCGCGCTGTTCAGCGAGGCCTACAACCTCCTGTCGCCCGACCGGCAGAAGCTCCAGCCCTGGCCAGATTTTGTAAACGGCTTTCGTAATGCCATCGGCACCACGGTGGAGGAGATGCTGCCGCCCAGCCAAGAAGACGAGCAGGCCTCCGTACAGGTGGTCATCATCGCCTTCAGCCGTGAGGGCCCAGACCTGGTCCAGCGGCGGTTTCGGGTGACCTATGAGCTCGTCCAGGGCGAAGAGGGCTGGCGCCTGAACGACGTCGACGCCAAGGAGGAGCGTCTATCAGAATAGCTTGACACCGGTCAGCGCCCTGGGCTAACATCAATTGGAAAATCGAATAGGGCCCGAAGACGCTCTTATCCAGAGTGGTGGAGGGAACGGCCCAAGGAAGCCCGGCAACCGGTCCGCCTTGGGGTGTCTTGCCCAAGGCGGGATACGGTGCCAAGTCCGACCCTTCGGTTTAGGCGAAGGGAAAGATGAGAGCGGGTAGCTGGAAAGAACTTCTCACACCACGAGAAGTTTTTTGTTATGCTCCACCGACGGTGAGGTCACAGTTGGAAGGTGTAAAGGCTATCGAGTGGGTGAACGGTAGGGTCCGCCTCTTGGACCAGACTCGCCTCCCCCACCAGGAAGTGTATCTGGAACTGGAGGACTACCACCAGATGGCGGCGGCCATCCGGGAGATGCGGGTGCGAGGTGCCCCCCTCATCGGCATCGCCGCCGCCTACGGGATGGCCCTAGGGGCCCGGCATATCGAAACCTCGAACATGAATGACTTCCTGGCCCGGCTGCGGCCGATCGCTGAGGCCCTGGCCGCCACCCGCCCTACCGCCATCAATCTCCCCTGGGCCCTCAAGCGCATGACCCTGGCCGCGGAGGCGGCTGCCGACCCCCAGGCCGCTCAAGGGGTGCTGGTGGAGGAGGCCCTGCGCATCCACCAGGAGAACGCCGACGCCGACCGCAGGCTGGGTCAACACGGCGCCCAGCTCCTCCCCGCCGGATCCGCCGTCCTCACCCACTGCAACACCGGCTCCCTGGCCACCGGCGGCTACGGCACTGCCCTGGCTGTCATTCGCACCGCCTGGGAGCAGGGCAAGCTCTCGCGCGTCTACGTCAGCGAGACGCGGCCACTCCTCCAGGGGGCACGCCTCACCGCCTGGGAGCTGGCTCGCGACGGCATCCCCGCCACCCTCATCGCCAATGGCGCCGCCGGCTTTCTCATGCAGCGCCGCGACGCCATTGCCTGTGTCATCGTGGGGGCTGACCGTATCGCTGCCAACGGCGACGTGGCCAACAAGATCGGCACCTACACCCTGGCCGTCCTGGCCGGGGAGCACACCATCCCCTTCTACGTAGCAGCGCCCACCAGCACCATCGACCTGGCCAGCGCCAGCGGCGAGCAGATACCCATCGAGGAGCGCCCGGCACAAGAGGTGACCACCTTCGCCGGCGTAACGGTGACGCCCGCGGGCATCGAGGCCCTGAACCCCGCCTTCGACGTGACGCCGCACCGTTACGTCTCGGCCATCATCACCGATCGGGGCATCGCCCGCGAGCCGTACGCGAAATCCCTGCCACAGCTCTTCCAGCGGGAAGGGGTTCGCCATGCCTGAAGCGCGGGTGGCGGTTATCGGCGGCAGCGGCTTCTACCGCATGCCGGGCCTGGCCGATGTGGAGGAGGCCCGCATTCAAGGGACACCTTTCGGCCAGCCCAGCGACGCCATCGTCATCGGCACGCTAGATGGCGTGCGAGTGGCCTTCCTGCCCCGCCACGGCCGCGGCCACCGCATCCTCCCCTCGGAGCTGCCGGCGCGGGCTAACATCTATGCCCTCAAGACCCTGGGCGCGGAGTTCATCATCGCCGTGAGCGCTGTGGGCAGCCTGCGCCTGGAGATCGAGCCCCTGCACCTGCTGGTGCCCGACCAGCTCATCGACCGCACCAGGGGCCGCCCCGACACCTTCTTTGGCCAGGGGCTGGCAGCCCACA
>DAOUDQ010000375.1:0-3127 GCA_034431045.1 Dehalococcoidia bacterium
TAGTAATACCACAATTCCCGGCAATTTCAAGGCGAAACTGCGCCTTCTCTCAGGTAGAATTCGGTATCTCCTCCGCGAGACCTGATCTCGAGGCCATCTCCGCGCCATCTTCGCGCTATCTTTGGCAATGTTCGGGCCATCTACAGCCCATCTCGCGGCCATCTGCGCGGTATTCAGGCTGGCAATAAAGCGGCCTATGGGGTATATAGGTGCTGTAAGGGGCAGAAAAGGAGGTGAGATGCGGATGAGATGGCCTTTTCGCAGGGGCAAGAAGGGCAGGGAGTATCGTAGACGCAGTGTAAAGGTGCGCCAGGCTGAGTTCGACCTGGGAGAAGCAAGGCGGAAGGCGAAGCTGCGAGAGGAATGGTTGAAGGAACTGAAAGAAAGCGACCCACAGCTTTATAACCGCATCATGGCCAAGGAGTTCGAGATGACGGGCCTGTTTCAGGAGCTCGAGGAGGTCGAAGGTGAACCTGGTGGAGAAGGCTTCTTTCAGCTCCAGGATTCCATGCAGGGCCTGTTCGTGGAGTTCCTCAAGCGCAAGCTGAGTGAGGATGAGGGAGATGCACTGGCCACGGTGATGCAGCAGATACAGACGATTGAGGAGGTGAAGGGCATGGTGAGTGCTCAATCTGGCGAGGGTCTGGGTGGTATCGCCCTGGCCCTGGCCAACATCCTCAACGGTCCGATCGGCACAGCGCTCGCTCAGGCCATGTTCGCGGCCAAGGTGCCGGGCGGGATGGCGGGAGCTCCCGGAGCGCAACCGATGGCCATCGGTCCACCGCAGCAGGCGATGCCGCTGGCCCAAGAGCCACAGGAGGAGGAGATGCCTACCCTGCCAGATTGGATACCGCTCGAGAGCGTAATGGGGTTGCTCGACGAGACGCCAGAAGATGCAGCCCTGGAGCTGTTGGCCTTCGCCGCCCGGCAGTATAATGAGGGCCAGGGTCGGCCATTGGAGGGGCTCAATACCCTCATCCAGATACCGATCCCCATGGTCAGGGCGACTCTGGTTGCCTACCGGGGCCACGCGCAATATGGTCCTTATGTCGAGCGCATTCTGGCCAAGGGCGCCTGGCTGGAGGAGTTCCTGGCCATCTTGAAAGACAACTTCGAGCGGCTTCAGAACGAGGAGAATATATGGGAGACGACTTCAGTGCCTACCGAGACCGAGTCAGAGCCTACCGAAGCCCCGGCTCCCTAGGGGCCGACTGGCAAACTGGCAATCCGGCCAATGGGCCGATGGGTAATCCGGCCAATGGGCCGATCGGCAATGTGGGAGGTGATTTCCTGAGCTCCACATTGGTCGAACTTTCGGCCATCAACTGGACGCCAGTCATCGCCCGGGCCGTAATTAGCGCCCTGGCTATATATTTGGCGCTCAAACTGTTGCAAAAAAGCCCCCTCGAGGAGTGGTTGGGCCTCGAATAGTATCCCCTGAGCACCAATCTCCTCTGCTGGTCCTCCACATAAGCGTTGCACCCAAACTGGGCCGCGCTACCCTATGGGCGTAGAGAGTCGGCCAATCAGTGAAGGGAGGAACGCTTATGGGAGTGAGTGAAGTTCAGAACCCTGGGGACAACCCTGGGGGAGGCTGGTTTGGAGACTCGGCAGGTCACCGAAAGGCTGCACTGAAGGGGAAGCGCCGCAAAAAGCGCAAGCGCCGCAGAAGGAATCCGAGCAGCAACCCCGCTACCATCCCGCTTCTGGCGGGCATTACCGCGCAGGATATCGCCGTCGGTGGTGCCTCTTTCTTGTTGGTCCAGAAGGTCGGTGAGATGGCCGGGCAGACTGGCTGGGCTGATGTGGGGGTGAAGGCGCTGGCGGCAATCGGCTGCGGAATGGTAGCTGAGGCTGCGTTGCCAGCTTCCAAGAGGTACGCCATCGTCGCCGGGATGCTGCCTGCTGCGCTCGGCTCTGTCGCTCTGCTGACCAATGGCCAGTGGGGTATGGTGACGACCGGGTCGGCCCATATCACCACAGGCGGGGCCCTTCGGAATCCGGTGGACCCGATCCGGGTCGTGCCCTCGCCGATGGGTATCTAGGAGAGGAGGTTGAGATGGTTTTGAGAAGACCAATTGCCGTTCCTAGAATGCCGCTCCGGGTGCCAGGGGTCAGGCCCGTCATCCCAGGGCCAGTGCCGATGGCCACCCGCGTGGTCGAGACGATCGCATTCAGCGCCTCGACGCCCGTTGGAGTGAAGCTGCCTCGCGACCGGGTCATTACGCAGATCGGGTTGCTCTTCGAGGTGGTGTATGACACCGATGCCTCTGTTACCGTCACCCAGGACCCCTGGTATAAGATGCTCGGCGGAGTGAGCATCGAGGGCAGCGTGGGCAAGTTCGTGGACGTAAAGGACGCCCGGCTCCTGCACTTCCGCAACCAGAAGGACTACGCAGGCACCCACCATGCCCCCAAACTCGACATCACCCCATCTCAAACGGGTCTGGTCGCGTATGTCCCGCTGAATCTGCACTTCGGCAACAATCCCCAGAGCGCCTTTGACCTGTCGGCCGCGATACGGGCTGAGGACCTCAGCTCCCTCATGCTGTATGTCCATTGGCCCGCCGCTGACCGAGGGGGCACTGGGGTCACCACCGGTACCACCTCGCTGGTGCGGCTCATGGTGTGGGGCGTGCAGAACCTGACCGCCGCGCAGAAGGAGCGCATCGCCACGCCCAAGATCTCCCAGGTCGACTGGCCCATTGATGCCGTCTACTCGGACTTGGGCAAGGAGATGGCCCTGCCAACTGGCTACATGCTGCGGAGGTCGTTGCTCATGGTGCTCGACAACGTCGCAGCTCCCAACGACGCGCGCGCCGATGACAGGGTTAGCGAACTGGCCGTCCTGCTGCCCAAACAGCAGGGCCGGACACCGTATCGCTCGACCTGGAGACAGGCCAAGGTGCACGATCTCGGTCGCGCCGGGGGTGAGGTGGCTGCCGACGATGGGACGACCCTGGCCGCGCCGACGGTGGACATCACGCCAGACTTGGGGATTGCCCAGCTCGACTACCGCGAGTTCACACTCGCCGGGGTGCAGCGGAATCCCTGGGGGTTGGACATGCGGGCAGCGGCGGAAGGCGATGCCAAGCTCGCGTTCTCGATCGCCGTTGGCACAGGCTAC
>DAOUDQ010000376.1:0-2444 GCA_034431045.1 Dehalococcoidia bacterium
CGTTCAAGGCAGGCATGTTGGCCCGAACGGACTCCCCAGGGTGCCGCTGCAATAGCTCAGCGTTGGCCCGGATCAGGGATAGAGGCGTGCGCAGCTCGTGGGAGGCATCGGCCACGAACGCCCGCTGGCGGTCCATGGCATCGCTTATGGGCCGGAGGGCTCGGCCAGCGAGGAAGAAGCCGCCGACCAGGGCAAGGACGAGCCCGGCAGCACCGCCGCCGCCGAGAATGAATATCAGGCGGCGCAGGGACTCCCTTTCGGGCTCTACGCTCCTGCCTACCTCCAGAACCACCCCAGTCGCCTGGGGACCCTGTACGGGCACCACGTACACCCGCAGGTTCTCGCCGGTGGACGAGTCGGTGTTCTCGAAAGCGGGGTCGCCGTCCAGGGCCTTCTCGATGGCCTCCTGACTTGCCAGCCCGTTGGGGTCGACGTTGGGCGTGCCCGCCAGCAGCTCGCCGTCGCGGTCCACCAGGGCGTAGAAGTAGCCGCCCGCGGTGAAGGCGGGCCCGACGATGACGTCCCGTAGAGGCTGCGGGGGGCGACTCTGCTGCCGAAGCCTCGGGGCCAGCAGGCGCACCTCCGTGGTGGCGCGGGAGCGCAGGCTATCGTCGACGGCATCGAAGAGGACGGCGCGAGCGGTGAAGAAAACGGCCACGCCGATCGCACCCAGGATCAGGGCCAGCACGATCACGAACCAGACGGTCAGGCGCCAGCGTGCGGAGGCAAACATGACTATCGACCAAGGAAGTAACCGACGCCCCGCATGGTGCCGATGAGCTTGTTGGGGTGCCCCTTGTCAACCTTCCGTCGGAGGTACGAGACGTAGACATCCACCAGATTGGAATCCGGCGTGTGGTCGTAGCCCCAGAGGTGGTCCAGGATCTGGGTGCGGGTGACCACACGCCCCTCGTTGCGCATGAGGAACTCCAGCAGGGCGAACTCCTTGGGGCTTAGCTCGATGACCCGGCCAGCCCGTTCCGCCCGTCGTCGGTTCAAGTCCAGCACCAGGTCAGCGGTCTGAAACCGTTCGGGCTCCCGGGCCTGGACACGGCGGCGGCCCAGGGCGCGCAGACGGGCCAGGAGCTCCTGGAAGGCGAAGGGCTTGGTGAGGTAGTCATCGGCGCCGGCGTCCAGCCCCCGCACGCGGTCGGGCACGTCGTCGAGGGCGGTGAGCAGAAGGACAGGCGTGTCCACCCGGTTCTTGCGCAGCGCTTGACAAACGTCGATGCCGTCGAGCGCCGGGAGCAGGATGTCGAGGACAATGACGTCGTGGCAGCCCTCCATGGCCATGGCCAGCCCCTCCTCGCCGTCGTAGGCCAGGTCCACCGTGTGGCCCTCCTCCTCTAGGACGCGTCGTATCACCTGGGCCAGCCGTCGTTCGTCCTCTACCACCAATACGTACATGTTCACCTGCTCCTGTTGCACCTATTGTAGACGAAAAACATTAAGGAAACGTTAAAGACATTCTGGCCCAGTATTAAGAGACTCTAATGCTCTTCCAATGTGGCCTTAAGGTCGGTGGGCTAACCTCTGTAGTAGTGGCTAGGGATGGAGGAGACCCCTGGGGTCTCCTTCAGGTGGACAAAGGAGGATAGCATGAGAAGGATCCTGATAGCGGCGCTGGCCATCGTACTTGTCAGCACGGCGCTCATTGGCGGCGGCATTGGCCTGGTGGTGGCCCAAGGCGAGGACACCCCGGTGCAGACTTTCCTGGGCCGGGTTGCCGAGAAGCTGGGCATCGGGGAGGACGAGCTGCGCTCAGCTATGACCGAGGCCGAGCAGGACATCATCGACGAGCGTGTCGCCGAGGGCAAGCTCACCGCCGAGCAAGGCCAACGCTTGAAAGAGCGCATCGAGGAGAGAGGCTTGCTCGGCCCGGGCGGTGGCCCACTCGGCGGCCCGCGAGACCGCGTCTGCGATCGCGTCTTCGACTGCATCCGCGACCGCGCACGCGACCGGGATGGGCGGCTGCCGATGGAGGCGGCGGCGACGGTGCTGAACATGGAACCAGAGGATCTCCTGAGCGAGCTTAAGGAGGGGAGCACGCTGGCCCAGGTCGCCGAGGAGCAGGGCATGCCGGTGGAGGAGTTCACGGCCGCCCTGCTAGCTCAGGTGCAGCAAGAGCTGGATGCGCTGGTGGCTGAGGGCAAGCTCACCGAGCAGCAGGCCAACACTATCTACGAGGGCATCGAGGAGAACATCGACCGCATCGCGAATGCCCAGCCGGGCGGCTTCGGGCCGCCGCGGCACGGCCCGGGCGGTTTCGATGGGACCTGGAGTGGTCCGTGTGGCGATGAGGCCGACACGGCAGCGCCGTCAGAGGTGACGGCCTAATAGCGTGCGCGCTGCTTCAGGGAATGGCGGTCGGGTCCGTCCCGGCCCCCATCATCCTGTCCGCCTACAACGCGGAGGATGACGAAGCACACGATGGCGTGGGCCAG
>DAOUDQ010000377.1:0-5208 GCA_034431045.1 Dehalococcoidia bacterium
GTGGTCACCTGCTGTCCTCACTGCCTATCCTGCCTGGAGGACAGCCTGAGCGTAGTTGGCAAGTCGAAGCTGCGGGTGATGGAGCTCGCCGAGGTAGCCCACCTGGCTCTGCAAAGTGAAGCGGTGGCCAGCGACGCCGCCTCCGGGAGGTCGTAAGCGATGACCAAGTCACTGTACGGTGCCCAGGAAGCCAGCGGCATCTGGGTGTACCTAGAACAGGATCAGGGCCGATTGGAGGGTGTGTCCCTGGAGTTGGTGGGCAAAGCCCGCGAGCTGGCCGACGGCCGGGGCATCCCCGTTGTGGGCGTTCTCCTTGGCGACCAGGTGAGCGGTCTGGCCCAGGAGGCCATCGCTGCCGGTGCCGACGAGGTGCGAGTGGCCGATCATCCCCTCCTGCGTCAGTACACCACCGATGGCTACACAAAAGTGTTCACGGAGCTTATCCTCGAGGGGAAGCCAGACATCCTTCTCCTGGGAGCAACCCCCAACGGTCGCGACCTGGCCGGTCGCATAGCTGTGCGGCTGCGCACCGGCCTCACCGCCGACTGCACGAACCTGAAGCTGGAAGAGGAGACGGGCCTGCTGGTCGGCGAGGTAACCGGCTTCGGCGGCGGCATCCTTGCCTACATCAAGTGCCCAGACAACCGACCCCAGATGGCCACCGTACGCCCCGGGGTGTTCGCGGTGCCGGAGCCCGACCCCGCTCGCCAGGGCAAGGTGGCCAGTGCGCCGGTGACACTGGCCGAGGAGGACATCAAGGTTCACGTACTGGAGCACGTTGTCGGCCAGGGCGTGGACATCACCAGGGCGGAGGTGCTGGTGGCCGCGGGCAGGGGCTGCCAGGGCGACTTCACCCTCGTCAATGAACTGGCCAGTCTCCTGGACGGCGAGGTGGGGGTGTCACGCGTGCCCGTAGATGAGGGCTGGGCGTCACGTGACCGCATGATAGGTCAGACCGGCTACGTCACTCGCCCCAAGCTGGCCATCATCTGCGGCATTAGCGGCGCCTTCCAGTTCACCGTGGGCGTTGAGAAGGCCGAGACCATCGTATCCATCAACACCGATGAAGAGGCCCCGATCTTCGAGCAGGCCGACTACTGTATCGTCGATGATATGTTCAACGTGCTGCCGCCCCTCATCGAGGCTGTCAAGAGAGCCCGCGGCGGCAACGGTGGGAGGTAAGGGCGATGCGACCGCTGCACATTATCGCCTGTGTGAAGGTGGTTCCTAAGCCGGAAGAGGTGAAGGTAAACGCCGAGACTAGGACTATCGAGCGGGGTGACGTTCGCTCGGAGATCAACCCCCCCGACATGAACGTCCTGGAGATGGCCCTTGCCCTGAAAGAGCAGCAGGGCGGCAAGGTTACCGTCGTGGCCATGGGGCCACCTCTGTTCGATCCCTATTTGCGCCTGGCCCTGGCCATGGGAGCAGACGAGGCCTACCTGTTGAGCGATAGGGCCTTCGCCGGCGCTGACACCCTGGCCACCTCCTACGCCTTGGCCCAAGGCATCCGCAAGATCGGCGACTACGACCTCATCCTCTGCGGCGAGGAGTCCTCCGACGGCGCCACCGCCCAGGTGCCCCCAGGCATCGCCGAGTGGCTGAACACCTCCCAGATCACCTATGCCGAAGACCTGGAGGTACTGCCAGGCTCGGGGATGGTGAAGGCCAGGCGAGAGCTGACCGGCGGATACGAGGTCATCCAGGTACCTCTGCCTTGCACGGCCTCCGTCAAGGTGGGAGCCAACGAGCCGCGCTTCATGGACATGGAGCGCAAGGCGTGGGCGGAGGCCGAGGGGCCAGTCACCGTCTGGACCGCCAAGGACATAGACGTTGACCCGGAGATGATAGGGCTCCCAGGCTCGCCGACCATCGTCGACGGCCTAGCCCAGGCCGAGGCCAGCGAGAGAAAGCGCCAGTTCCTGGCAGGCACGCCTGAAGAGCAGGCGGAAGCCCTCGTCGAGCGCCTGCGGGCCTACCTATAGGGAGGTTTCCCTTTGGGCCAGGTGGTCTCCACCTCCTGAACGTAGATTTCCCGGAGGACGTTCACCAGGTCGGCATGCTGAATTAGAATGCGCATGTCTCCGGTGATGCGAATGTCTCCCTTGAGCCCGGCCTTCACGGGGTCCGCCTGATTGGCCACAATGCCCTCGAACCCCGCGGGGAGAATAGCCATCGCCTCATACAGTAAGCATCACAGAAAGAAGGCATTCAGCCTAAGGGAAATACGCCATCAAGGCTGTGAGGCATTTCAACTAGGACGATCTGGCCCATAGCGGGCAGGGCCCCAGGAAGACTTCCCCCCGGATCACTTACCATATATGCTATAATCAAAACAATCGGTAGCGCAGATTGCCCCTCTATGTTAATCTGGCGACGCCGGTGCTGTTGCCATAAGGAAGAGAGACAGTAAGGGCTGTCAAATGTGAGGGCAGCCAGTGACCAAAAAGGTTGGTCGGCGAGAAAATGCCGAGATGTCAGCAGCCCTTTTGGGCGTTGCCAGTTCCGTCGCCTCCAAGATTAGCAGCGCCTCCAGCCTGGAAGATATCTGCGGCTGCGTGCTGGACGAGGCGGTGGCCCTGACCAGGGCCACCTGCGCCGAGATTCTCCTGCGCGACAACGAGACCCGTCAGTTGGTCTGTCTTGCTCATCGTGGGTCCTTCCCCTGGTGCGGCACCGAGCTGGAAGGCCAAACGATGGGCACCAGGCTCTTCCAGCTAGCGGCCGAAGATGGCGAGGCCGTAGTCATCCCCAACATCGACGATGAAGAGCGGGTGGGCGTCAGAGTGCCCCCTTCAGGCCAGCTACGCCAGGCTCTGTCCATCCCCCTGCAGGTGCGCGGCCAGACCATTGGGGCGATGAACTTCTGCGGCGACCACCAGGCCCTGTTCAGCGAGGAAGGCGTGCATCTGCTCAACCTTCTGGCCACCTTGGCCGCCCTGGCCATCGAGAACGCCTACATGTACCAGGAGGCGGATGCCAAGGCCAGGCTCCGCCGCCAGCTGCTGGCGCGCGAGATCAAGGTGCAGGAAGAGGAGCGCCGACGCATCGCCCGCGAGCTGCACGACGAGGCCGGCCAGTCGCTCACCGGGCTGATCATGACCCTGGACACTATCGACCAGGCATTGGCCACCAACGGACGGCAACACATAGATGAGCTGCTGCTAGACTACCTCTCGGAGGCCCGCCAGATCGCCTCGAGCACCCTTCAGGAGATCCGTCGCGTCATCTTCGACCTGCGACCGACCCTCCTAGACGACCTGGGCCTGGCTGCTGCCATCGACTGGTACGCCAAGACAGCCCTGGCCAAGGCCAATATCGAAGCAGTGGTGAAGGCCGATGGCCTGAACGACCGACTGCCCCTGAAAGTGGAAATCGCCCTCTACCGCATCGTCCAGGAGGCAGTGGCCAACGTCATCAAGCACTCCTACGCCCGCAGGTGCACCCTCACCCTCACCTCGGCCAAGGGAGCAGTGGAGCTGGTCATCGCCGACAACGGCAGGGGGTTCGACCCGGGGAAGATAAGCTGGGCCGGAGAAGAGCACCTGGGCATAGTGGGCATGCAGGAGCGGGTGTGCTCCCTGGACGGCCAGTTCACCATCCATTCGCGGCCGCAAGAGGGCACCCGTGTTCACATCCGTATACCGCTGCCTGCGGCAGGAGCTAGCGTTGAAGATTCGAGTGCTGCTGGCTGATGATCACGCCATCGTTCGGGCGGGGCTGCGCATGATCCTGGCCGCCGAGCCGGACATGACTATCGTGGGGGAGACGGCCGACGGGGAAGGTGCCCTGCGCATGACCGAGGAGACCCACCCCGACGTGGTGGTGATGGACATCTCCATGCCCGGTATGAGTGGCCTCGATGGCCTTCGCCGCGTAAAGGAAGCGGTGCCCGACACCCAGGTCGTCGTCCTCACCATGCACGAGGACCAGCGCTACTTCTTCCAGGCTTTGGAGGCTGGAGCCTCCGGCTACGTGATCAAGGGGGCCGCCCCCTTTGAGCTGCTCACGGCCATCCGGGCTGTTCGGAAGGGGCAGGCTTACTTCTGCCCGTCCCTGGCCAAGCAGATGCTCAACGACTATCTGCGCCGGGCCGACGCTGGCAGCGAGAAGGAGAAGGACGCCCTGGGCAAGCTGTCCGATAGGGAGAAAGAGGTCCTCAAATATATCGCTGAAGGGAGGACCGGCCGAGAGATCGCCGCCATCCTCTACCTCAGCCCCAACACGGTGGAGAGGCACCGGGCGAACATCATGGACAAGCTGGGCCTGCACAACCGCGCCGAGCTCATCAAGTTCGCCATTCGCAAGGGGCTGGTAACCCTCGAAGAATAGCCAAGGGCTATCAACACTCCCTCACTTAAAGGCACCAAGCAAAAATCGACTACACCGGCAAGGATAGCTGGCGCTTCACTCAGGCCGGCAGCCTTCTTCCCCTAGCCGCCCTGGGTGAGCCACTTGCCCAGCCAGCGACGATCGTCCAGCACCTGGGCGCAGGCTGAATAGGGGTCCAGCTCCCCTGCCGCCACCCGCTCGCTGAGGTCCTTCAGTTGGCCGTCCTTCTCGGCGAAATCCAAGAAACGTGCCCGCACCTTGCGCTGAAGCATCCCCAGGAACTCCTCGCGGCGGCGCTGACGGCGACGCCCCTCCAGCTCGCCGTTCTCCTCCTGGATGCGACGGCGGCGCTCCAGTTCCTCGTACAGCTCATCGATGCCAATGCCACGGTGAGCCTGGGTGAGCACGATGGGGATGGGCTCGCCCGGCTTCATGGCCACAAACGCCTCCAGCTCGGCCTTCATGCGTGCGGCTCCCTCGCGGTCGGCCTTGTTGATGGCAAAGATGTCGGCGATCTCGAACAGACCCGCCTTCATGGCCTGGACGGCATCGCCAGATTCGGGCGTGAGCACAACAATGACGATATCGGTGGCATTGACCACATCCAGCTCTGTCTGGCCGACGCCCACCGTCTCCACTAGGATCACGTCGCGGCCATTGGCATCGAGGAGCTTGATAACCCCCTGGACGGTGATAGGCAGGCCGCCGTGGCTGCCGCGAGTGGCCATGCTGCGGATGAATACGCCCGGGTCCAGATAGTGCTGCTGCATGCGGATGCGGGCGCCCAGGAGGGCGCCGCCGGAGACGGGACTGGAGGGGTCGACGGCCACAATACCCACCGACAGCTCTTTCTCACGCATGATGGCGGTGAGCTTG
>DAOUDQ010000378.1:0-1856 GCA_034431045.1 Dehalococcoidia bacterium
TCGCCCGTCGCCAGGTCGGCCGAGGGCAGGGGCTTGCCCAGGGTGGAGACCGGCTTGAGGGCCGCCCGCACGCCGACTGGCTCGCCGTTGGTCATCCCTCCCTCCAGGCCGCCGGCCCGATTAGTGGCCCGCCGCCAGGGATGGTCGCCCCACTGGTCGACGGGCAGGATGACGTCGTGGGCCTGCGAGCCGGGCAGGCGGGCCAGGGCGAAGCCGCCGCCGATCTCCACTCCCTTGACGGCGTGGATGCTCATGACAGCCTGAGTCAGGCGGCCGTCCAGCCTGCGGTCCCAGTGGACGTGGCTGCCCAGGCCGATGGGCACCCCTGTGGACCATACCTCGAAGATGCCGCCCAGGCTGTCGCCAGCCTCGCGGGCAACGTCGATGGCGCGAACCATCCGCTGAGAGGTCTCACGGTCGGCGCAGCGCACAGGCGATCCCTCCACCAGGGCCCAGTCGGGCTCGCCCTGCTCCTGGGCCATCACCTCGCCGATGGCCAGCGTATGGCTATGGACAGCGATGCCGAACTCCCCCAGGAAGCGGCGGGCCACAGCGCCCACAGCCACCCGCGCTGCCGTCTCGCGGGCGCTGGCGCGCTCCAGGATCGGCCGCACGTCGTCCTGCCCGTACTTGATGGCGCCGGCCAGGTCAGCATGGCCCGGGCGGAGGCGGGTCAGCTTCTCGGCCGCCTCTGCCGCTGGCTCCACCTGCATTACGTTCTGCCAGTTTGGCCAATCGCGGTTGCGGATCACCAGGCTGAGGGGGCTGCCCAGGGTTAGCCCATGGCGCACGCCGGAGAGGATCTCCGCCCGGTCCTCCTCGATCTGCTGGCGCTGGCCGCGGCCGTAGCCCCCCTGGCGGCGGCGCAGGTCGAGGGCGATGTACTCCTCGGTGAGGGGCAAACCCGCGGGCAGACCCTCGATGATGACCGTCAGGGCCTTCCCGTGGGACTCGCCGGCCGTGAGAAAGCGGAACATACTCATCGCCTAGTCCCCATCGCCCTTCATCGCCGTCGGGCCGAGTGCCTTGCGCGCCGCTTTGAACATTACCTCGAGCGGTGCCTGCACGCCCGTCCACAGTCCGAAGGAGTGTGCCCCCTGATAGACGAGCATGGGGAGACCGCCCAGCGTCCGAGCGCCTTGCCTCTTCGCTTCCGCCAGCAACCTCGTCTCCAGGGGGTTATAGATTATGTCAAACACTAGTATGCCCGCAGGAATGACTTCGGGAGGCATGGGCAGGCGGTGCTCCTCCTGGGTGTAGCGCATTCCTATCGGGGTACAGTTTACCAGAAGCTGACAGCCTGAGACGGCCGCCGCGAGGTTATCCTTGGTCGGGGGCAGATGGCGAAGGACCGTTTGGCCCCGAGGGCCAAGGTCTTGCACCAGCCGTTCCGCCCTCTCGGGAGCGATGTCGAAGATGGTGACGGAGGCAGCCTTGCCCTGGACGAGGGCCACGGTGGCGGCGCGGCCTGCGCCGCCCGCCCCCAGGAGGACGACCTGTGCGCCCTGGGGGTCGAAGCCACCCTCCTCTCGCAGCGCGCGAGCGAAGCCGGTCATGTCGGTGTTGTAGCCGCAGAGGCGGCCATCGCGGTTGACGATGGTGTTGACGGCGCCTATACGGCCAGCCAGGGGGTCGATTTCGTCCAGCAGAGGCATGACGAGTTCTTTATAGGGGACGGTGACGTTGGCCCCCAGGCAGTCAGCATCGCGCATTCTTGCCACGCGCTCGGCCAGGGCCTGGCGCTCTGTCTCCCAGAGCTCGTAGCGGGCATCGAGGCGCAGGTGATCCAGGGCCGCCTGCTGGAAGACGGGCGATATGGAGTGAGCCAGGGGGTAGCCAATGAGGCCGATGATTTT